>PSRA01000274.1 GCA_003175695.1 Bacteroidota bacterium
GAATAAGTTCCCAGCATGTATCTTTGCCATCCCAAAAAATAAGCGATAATGAAAGTAATGAAATTTGGAGGCACGTCCGTAGGAAAACCAGAAAGGATGCATCAGGTGAGCCAGCTGATAACGAAGGACAAAGAAAGGAAGATCGTTGTGCTTAGTGCATTGAGCGGAACCACGAATGCATTGGTGACCATTGGTCATTCGATTGCTGCGGGAGACAGGGAAGCTGCCAAAAAACAAATCGATGACTTGCAAAGCCACTATGAGTCTTTTGTGCAGGACCTGGTAAAGAAAGATGAAAACAGAGCAAAGGCAAATCAAATCCTCAAAGAGCATTTTGAGTTTTTGAATATCATATTGCGCATTTCTTTCAGCGAAGCATTGAGCAAAGATATTTTGGCTCAGGGCGAATTATTGTCCACTAAACTTTTCAGTGTTTATCTTGATGAGCAAAACGTTGAACATGTTTTGCTTCCGGCACTAGAATTCATGAGCATTGATGTGCACGACGAACCACAAATCAGTGCCATCCGCTCCAAATTGAACCAACTTCTGCTGAAATTTAAAGACGAAGGGTTGTTCATTACACAAGGCTACATTTGTCGTAACGCGAGGGGAGAAGTTGATAACCTGAAAAGAGGAGGAAGTGATTATACTGCATCATTAGTAGCAGCGGCGACGCAGTCAACTGTATGCGAAATATGGACGGATATTGACGGCATGCATAATAATGACCCAAGAATTGTTGGTAGAACTATTCCCGTTGAACAACTTAGTTTCGATGAGGCAGCAGAGCTTGCATATTTTGGAGCAAAAATTCTGCATCCGACTTGCATCTGGCCTGCCCAGCAACAAAATGTTCCCGTTAAACTGCTAAACACGATGCAGCCTGATTCACCAGGCACGGTGATCAACCAGTCAACACCAGTTTCCGGAGTGAAGGCAGTAGCTGCTAAAGACGGCATCATCGCTATCAATATCAAGAGCAGCCGCATGTTACTAGCTTATGGCTTCCTGAGAAAGATCTTCGAAGTATTTGAAAAATATAAGACTTCCATCGACATGATCACTACATCCGAAGTGGCTGTGTCAGTGACCATTGATAATGCTTCCAACCTGAAAAATATCCTTAAAGAGCTGGAACCTTTCGGCACCGTGGAAGTGGAAGAAAATCACACCATCGTTTCCGTTGTGGGCAATGAAATTGCACAAACGAAAAATGTTCTCAGCAAGTTGTTTGAAGCGTTGGCTCCCATTCCAGTCCGAATGGTGAGCTATGGCGGCAGCAAACACAATGTTTCGCTACTGATTTCTTCCTCATACAAGACAAAGACACTGCAGTTGCTAAACAAAGGGTTATTCGGATTGGAATAAATAAATGCAGCAAAAATCAAAGATCATATTGACACGGCGGACGCAATGGCTTAACCGGGTTCGTACGTACCACGTGTTTATAGACGGCGTGGAAGTAGGTAGTATTCGGGATGGAGCTTCCGAAGAATTTGTTGTCACGCCGGGTAATCATACTATTCAATGTAAAATTGCCTGGTATGGTAGCCCGGTTTTTCCTGTTTTGGTTGAGCCGGAAAGAATTGAATATCTCGTAGTAAAATCCGGTATGAGATATTATTGGTTCGCTCTAATTCTCCTGATTGCAGGTTTGTTTATCAACCTGTCTTATTTCAGAAATATGGTTGAGCGACCCTTTTGGGTCTTCATCATCAAAATGGTCATCGTCCTTCCTGCACTTCTTTACTTCCTGTACTATTTGACTTTTGCGCGAAAGCAATATCTCCTGATTGAAATTGACAAAGAAAATATTTTCGCTTCGTAAGGCGAAGCAATCTACCAACCATTTTTTTGAATCCATGTCAACACCAGGTCCAACCACTTAACGGGGCTTGTCGGATTTGTAAGACCAAATCCATGTCCACCTTTTTCATACAAATAAATTTCGGCAGAGACATGGTTTTTCTTAAGCGCTGAGCAAAAATCCAGGCTGTTTTGAACAGGTACAACATCGTCATCTTTGGCATGAACGAGGAAGGTTGGTGGCGTCTTGCCTGTTATCTGCAATTCGTTGGAGTAGGCCCAAATTTTTTCTTGTGAAGGATTTTTACCAATGAGATTTTCTCTGGATCCCATATGACCGATGCTATCGGTGAAACTTATCACAGGGTAAACCAGGATCATAAAATCTGGTCTCAGATTTATTTCTTTCTCATTTTTAATGACAGCCTGCATAAAATGGGTACCTGCTGTTGATGCCAGATGACCCCCGGCCGAAAATCCCAGAATACCAATGTGACTAGCATTCAGTCCCCACTCTTTAGCCCGTTGCCTGACTATTTGAATAGCTCTTTGAGCATCCTGTAGTGGGCCAATTTCTTTCCGCATCATAGTGTGATCGTCAGGAATTCGATATTTCAGTACAAAAGCAGCAATACCTGTTTCATTAAATTTTTTAGCCACATCTGATCCTTCGTATCCTGCTGCAAAATTGTGATAGCCCCCGCCCGGGCATATTATCACTGCCGTGCCCGAAGCCTTTTCTTTTTCGGGAAGAAATATGGTAAGAGTAGGATGGGAGATCTTTTCAATGAGCAATTGATGATCGGGAGTTATTTCCGATACTTCCTCATCCGGGCCGGGGATGGAATTTGGAATACTATCCGTGTAGAGTGGGATGACTGCCTGTGATTTGGAAAGCATGCAGCATTGCATTGCGATCAACAGTAAAATCATTCTTTTCATATGGCTGAGTAAGCAATAAAATTAGAATTTTTGATAAATAATTTCCTGGAATGCTGCACAACTTATCATTAATTTTATGCCATTCACATTTTCAACTCGATTCTAAAAACTGAGATTTAGCATATGAAACAATTCCTATTGGGTTTGGTATTCTTAGGTCAATTTATTTCTTCGGCTGGTCAGTCCAGTGAATCCTGGACGAAATTATTTGATGGCAATTCATTATCCGGATGGAAACAGTTGACAGGGCTGGCCCAATACAAGGTAGAAGGGGATGCGATTGTTGGCATTTCGGCTGCTAACTCTCCGAATAGCTTCCTTGCCACTGAAAAGGAATATGGAGATTTTATTTTGGAAATGGATGTAAAGATCGATGATACAAGCGGGAATTCCGGCATACAACTAAGAAGTCATTTTGATCCGGCAGGTCATGAGGGAAAAGGCTTAGTGTATGGATACCAGTGTGAAATCGATCCTTCATCAAGGAGATGGTCGGGTGGGATATATGACGAGGGCAGGAGGGACTGGTTATACCCTGTTTCACTTAATGCAAATGCAAAGGATGCTTTTAAAGTAGGTGAATTTAACAAGATCAGAATTGAGTGCATTGGCCATGAATTGAAAACCTGGGTCAATGGCAGGGCCGTCGCATACGTCGTCGATACAACAGATCAAACCGGATTCATCGCTTTACAGGTGCACTCCGTAAATGATCCAAAAAATGCAGGCAAGAAAGTCTTTTTTAAAAATCTCCGCATCCAAACCGGCAATTTGCAGCCCCAATCATTTCCTCCTGGTATATTTGTGGTAAGCCAGATTCCGAATATGCTTACCCGTTATGAAGTAAATGGCGGTTGGCATTTATTATTTGATGGTAAAACTTCTGATGGTTGGAGAGGCGCATACAAGAGCACATTTCCACCGTCGGGATGGAGAATTTCCGGAGGAAATATTACAGTTTTATCTTCCGAAGGAAAGGAGTCTGCGAATGGCGGAGATATAGTAACGCTCGATCAGTATAGCGCCTTTGATCTTTCTTTTGATTTTAAAATGACTCCCGGCGCCAACAGCGGCGTGAAATATTTTGTAACACTTACGGAAAAAAATAGTGGATCCGCCATTGGCCTTGAATACCAGATATTGGATGATTCCCTGCATCCGGATGCAAAACTGGGTCGCAATGGTAACAGGACCCTCGCTGCATTGTATGATCTGATCCCTGCCAATAAACAAAAGAGATTTATTCGCCCGATCGGGCAATGGAACTCCGGCAGGATTGTCGTTTACCCCAACAATCATGTAGAGCACTATTTAAACGGGGTGAAAGTTCTTGAGTATGAGCGCGGCTCACAAGCTTTTCGCGATTTGGTCGCCATCAGCAAATTCAAGATTTGGGACCGTTTCGGTGAAGCTCCCCAAGGACATATCCTTTTGCAGGATCATGGAAATGAAGTCAGCTTCAGAACGATCAAAATCCGGCAATTAAAATAAAATTTTTAGACCATTGGTTCCCATCCTTTCTCATAAGTCCTTCTCCACAATTGTGAAGCCGCATCATTGTTTAAAATGTGACCATTTGCAGGATCGCAATGCAGGGTACTTCCTGTTCTCTGTGCAATATTTGCAAGATGACAAAGAAGAACACTTTTATGCCCTTCGTTGACAGGTGAGGTTAGCGAAGCTTCTCCCCGGACCGTTTTTACGAAATTGTCGAAGTGATAGAAGTCGAGATTCCCGCTGGCACTGACAGGATTGGTTGCGTCGGCTCCGCCATCAGTTTTTACTTCCTTGATGGTTTTGTTTTTTTCATCGACGATTTTGTAATCTCCACCTCCCAGGTTTATCAAACTTCCTTTATCTCCATAAATTATGAAACCACGACCTGCTCCTTCCACTGGAAAATTGTTGCAACTTCTTCCTTCCCAACTAATGGCCTTTTCATCTCCAAATTCAAAAGAAGCAACCTGGGTATCCGGAGTTTGCCAATCATCTTTAAATGCAAACCGGCCGCCTGCAGACACAACCTTGGTCGGATATTCAGCACCCAAAAACCACCTGCAGCAGTCTATTTCATGCGTTCCGTTATTGCATGCTTCGCCAGTACCCCAATGCCAGAACCAGTGCCAATTATAATGAACCAGGTTGTCTTGAAATTCTTTCCTTGGGGCCGGACCTTGCCACAAGTCAAAATCGAGGGTGGCTGGCGGCGGCACCCGTTTTCCAAAACCGATGGATTTTCTGTTGTTGGCATACCAGGCTTTGGCAAAATAAGGTTTACCAATAATACCATCTTTTACTTGCCTGGCTGCATCAATGAGGGTAGGCATTGATCTTCTCTGGTTTCCCATTTGAATATGCTTACCGTATTTATGAAGTGCTGCAGAAATTAGCTCTCCTTCGTAGGGGTTTTGTCCACAAGGTTTCTCGACATATACATGCTTGTTATGTTGTACGCCAAGTATTGCAGCTGGCGTGTGCCAATGATCGGGCGCAGCAATGACTAATGCATCGAAATCTTTTTGTTCCACCAACTTGCGGATATCTTTAATGACCTGGGGTTTTTTGGGGACATTTTTAAGTGCGTTCAATCCGTTTTGGATTGCCTTGTCTTCCACATCACATATGTACGCCACTTCTACATTTTGCAACTGAGAAAAACAATTTGCCAGATAAGCCCCACGACTATTTACGCCCATGACGGCAACGATCACTTTGTTTGACGGTGCATTTTTGCCAAATATGGGAAAATTAAGAATGCTTACACCTGCTGTTGCGAGCGAAGCGTCCTTAATAAAATTTCTCCTGTCCATAATGAGTTTTTAGTAATTAAAGAAAATATGATAGATGAATTACAAATACATCTACTTACCTGTCTTTCTATAAACTTCTATGCCATTAACAAAAGTCAATTCAACATTCAATTCGCGGATTTTTTCCGGGGCTATTGTCAGTAAGTCACCCGAAAGTACTATGAAGTCGGCAAGCAGGCCGGCCTTTAGTACGCCTATTTTGTTTTCCTGGAATCCCGCAAACGCATTATTGGAAGTGTAGCACCTGATGGCATCTTCCACGCTTATTTTTTGGTCTGGGAACCAACCCTGGGGGTTTTTACCGTCCAATGTTCTTCTGGTTACGGCTGCATAAATGCCGGCTATCGGGTCTAGTGGCGCAACTGTCCAATCCGATCCGAAAGTCAGATTTGCTTTTGATCGTAGCAAATCTTTGAATGCATAGGTGCCTTTGAGTCTCGCGCTATCAAGTCTCTTGTAGGCCCATTTGCCATCATCGATGGCGTGATAAGGTTGCATCGATGGAATGACATGTTGATTGGCAAATTGAGGAATCGCATCTTGTGTAAGATGCTGCGCATGTTCAACGCGGAATCGACGATCTTTTATTCCATTTTTCTTTTCTGCCTCTGCGTAAACACCGAGAATCCAGTCGTTAGCCCGATCTCCAATGGCGTGTGTGGCAACATGCAATCCGGCAGAATCGGCTGAAATGATCCATTGCCTGAGTAAATTCGTGTCTGTGACTTGCAGACCGGTCGAACGAGGGGCATCCAGGTAAGGTTTGTAAAACCAGGCGGTGGTTGAGCCCAAAGATCCGTCTACAAAACCCTTTAGTCCGCCCCAGTGCAATTTGTCATTTCCCCAACCATTTCGTTTTACAAATGAATCTAGTTTCTGCCAGGTTCTAATGGGCACAAATGAATAAATTCTCAGGTCCAGCTGATTTTGCGCATACGCCTTTCTGTAAGTTTCCAAATCTAACCAACCGCCGTAGCTGCTCATGTCATGCACTTCTGTTACTCCATGAGCGAATGCTTCCTTTTCTGCCCTTTCGAGGTAGTCACGCAATTCTTTTCCGGTGGGATCGGGAATAACATTTCCGACCAGGTTCATCGCTTCATCTTTTAATATACCTGTTGGCTCTCCTGTCTTCGGGTCCCTTACAATTTCGCCTCCGGGAGGATTCCTCGTTGTCTTCGTTACACCGGCCAGTTTCAGGGCAATGGAATTGGCGAGCGCCATGTGACCATCATAGCGGTTGACGAAGACCGGATGTCCGGAGCTTATACTATCGATCCATTCTTTGGAAGGTAAATAGCCTCCCCAGGCCTCGTGGTCCCAGTCCCCTCCTTGAATCCACCTGTCATCATGCAGCGAAGAAATATATTGCTTGAGGGCATTAATGAAATCTTCCCGGGTTGTAACATTTCTCAAGGTCACATTCGACAATTGATAGCCACCGCTTAAAAAGTGAGTGTGGTTGTCAATGAATCCCGGGAGTAACAATTTTCCATGTAAGTCGATCATCTCCGAATGGGCACTCTCGTAAGGCTTGAAATCATCGCCCACATAAAGCAGGAGGCTATCTTTAATGGCAATAGCATGCACAATAGGTCGCGATGAATCACCCGTCCAAACCTTAGCATTAAAAAAAATCTTGTCAGCCTTCGGTTGCGTTGAGCATGAAAAGAAAAGTGAAAGAACCAGAAAATAAAAAATCGAAGAAATTCGTGTCATATGAAGCATTCGATCTACAGGATTAAAAACAAGAATACAACAAAGATGTCAGCCTTTCATTTATTTTTTCAGGATCATAGCTGCCAAATGTTGATCGCGATTATAGATATCCTTTCTGAGATTTAATTTTCCGGTATTATCGACCCAGGCGGTGAGGTAAGCAATGTATACAGGCACATGATCCTTTAATGTGACATACTGTTCCCTGCTTGCATGCATGGCTTTGTCAATTCTTTTTTCTGTCCAACCTGGATCCTTTCTCAATAAATACACGGCTAATTTTTTAGGTTCAGCTACGCGAATGCATCCGTGGCTGAAAGCGCGGGTTTCCTCGTTGAAAAGATTTTTTGCAGGGCTATCGTGCAGGTAAATATTATATTCATTGGGAAACAGAAATTTTACAAGACCCAGTGAATTATTGGGTCCTGGTTTTTGCCTGACCGAGTTGCCATTCCATTCCATATTATTTCTCTTCAAATAGCCTGGATCCCTTTTAATAGCCGGTAATACTTCATTGCGCATGATGCCAGGAGGCACATTCCAATATGGACTGAAGACGATGTATTTCAAATCACCATTGAATATAACGGTCTTGTGTACCGCTTTTCCCACTACCACGTTCATCCTGAATGCTACTTTATCGTTGTCATAAGCGATCAATTGGTAAGCAGGTATATTGACAACAAGATATTCGTCTGTAAGTTGAACCGGTATCCACCGGCTCCGCTCCATATTGACGATGATTTGTTTTATGTAATTGCTTACAGGAGCATTCAGCTGACGCAAAAAATCCGGCCCGACGACCCCGTCCTGTTTCAATCCAAAACGTGCCTGGAAACTTTTCACACCAGCTTCCAATTCTTTGTCGAAATGGTTACTCGACGAGTTGACAGGTAAGTCTCCGACTAAAAACAATTTTTCCCGGATTTGCCCGATCACTTTTGACGTGTCACCCAGCCTGTACGATTTATTTTCATCCGCAATAGGATTCCACTTTTTCAATGAATCCAGGGATCGGTATCTTTTTAAGTATCCTTTTAACAAGTCATATTGTCGGATGCTGTACCCTTTCTTTATTAATGACGATGAAGTGTCACGAAGAAGAGAATCCATCAAAAAAGGCAAATCCAATTTTTTCTTAGGTAGAAACCAGTTCAGAGACCTGGTTTGTTTTTCTGTCAGGCCACCCCAGACCTTGTGTGCATAATCGAAATATTGTGAAGTAAGCATCAGTTCTTTTTGAGGATCTGGTTTTGCATCCGTCTCTGCCATCATGGAGCTGAGCGTGTCTAAATAAACTGCTTTCTGCGAGATACCTTCCTCGTCAATGTTCATGATCTTGTTGAACAAATTATCAGCCTGCTCGATCCTGCCAGCCGTATCGTACCATGCATAGCTGTATTGTCTTGCGGAATAAAAAGTTTGCAAATCGTTTGTAAGTGATTTGAACTGGGGGAACCTTGAAATAAAAGTGCTTATTTGATCCTTGTCGAAACGCAGACTTGAAGGCTCACTAAAGTCGCCGGGGAAAGCAGGATCTACAGCGCGAGTGGGAAGGCTGTCCTGGGAATTCTGTTGCTGATTTGTGTTTGATTGACAACCGCAAGATTGAACCAATAGAAATCCGCAGATCACCAGGAATAACCGGAGCTGAATAATTCTTCCAACCATACTCCACTATTTCTAGATATTAAAATTAGCGTAATCGGTTAGAACAAGCCAAAGAAAAAATCCTTCCTGAAAGACCTGAGGAAGGATTTATTTAGCAATAATATGTTGATGGTGAATTAATAATCCCTGTCGTGACCACCGCGGTTGTAACCACCTTTTTTGAAGCCACCACCGCCTCCGCCACCGAAGTTCTTCTTTTTGAAGCCGCCACCGCCTCCGCCTTGTTGTTTAGGCTGAGATTCGTTGACGATAATCTT
>PSRA01000234.1 GCA_003175695.1 Bacteroidota bacterium
CATGTTGCACAAAATTATCCGATGGATTTTCGGATAACCATTCTTTTAATTTTTCAATGCGCTCCATGAATTCCGGAATATTTTTCCTTTTTTTTGATCAACCTATCTTTACAAAACTTATCTTTGTTTTAGTTGCATAAACAACTTTAATTAAGCTTTAAACTATTCTGATGAAAATACTAGTATGTATCAGCAAGACGCCAGACACAACAGCAAAAATAGCTTTCACAGATAACAATAAGAAATTCGCCACGGAAGGCGTGCAATGGATCATAAATCCTTACGACGAGTGGTATGCACTTGTCAGAGCCATTGAATTGAAAGAAAAGGATCCGTCGCTTGTTCTACATCTTATTACAGTAGCCACGGCAGACAGCGATCCTATCATCCGAAAGGCACTTGCCTTGGGAGGCGACGAAGCCATACGAGTGAACGCGGACAGCCAGGATAGCTTTTATGTAGCTTCTCAAATAGCCGCTGTCGCTAAAAGCGGAGCTTATGACCTGGTATTCACCGGAAAGGAAACCATAGACTACAACGGATCTTCTGTGGGCGGCATGGTCGCGGAATTGCTGGATCTCCCCTATATATCACTCGCTACGAAATTTGAATTGGCGGGTACCACAGTTACGGTTACCCGGGAAATCGAAGGTGGCGAAGAAACAGACGAAGGGCAGCTTCCCATAGTAGTCAGTTGTGAAAAAGGTGTTGCCGAACAAAGGATTCCCAATATGAAAGGAATTATGAGTGCTCGCACAAAGCCTTTAAAAGTCGTTGATCCCACGCCGGTAGAAGCGCTCACCAGCGTTGTGGCCTTCGAGCTGCCGCCTGCAAAAGCCGGCGTGAAATTGGTTCCCGCAGATAATCCTGCAGAACTTGTCAGACTGCTTCACGAAGAAGCGAAGCTAATATAGCGGGATGTCTTTAACTATCAATTCAATTCACAAAATTATTTATGTCAGTATTAGTATTCGTAGATCATATCGATGGCCATGTTAAAAAAGCATCACTGGAAGCCATGTGTTATGGCACTAAACTCGCAGAAAACCTGGGTTTGGAATGTGCCGGCATTTTGCTGGGAACTGTGAGCGAAGACCTCGCGGGACTGGGTAAATATGGCCCCAAAAAAATATACCAGGTAAAAAATGAATCATTGAACCAATTGGAAGCTCGGCTTGACACGAAAGTTCTTGCGGAAGCAGTTAAATCATCTGGCGCCAAGGTTATCATTTTTGCACACAACCCTAGTGGCAAAGCGATTGCACCGAGGTTGTCAGCAAGGCTAAAAGCCGGATTGGTATCGGGTGCAGTTTCATTGCCAGATACCAGCAATGGTTTTGTTGTGAAGAAGAATGTTTTTTCCGGAAAAGCTTTTGCCCATGTGAACGTGACAACCGACATAAAAATTATTTCACTCATTCCTAACTCTTATCCAATTACCACGAGCGCGGCCCAGGCTGAGGTGATAGATTTGAGCATTCAGCCGGATTCACCTAGGGTAAAGACAGGTACCGTTTCGAAATCGTCCGGCGAAATTCCCCTGACAGAAGCGGAAGTTGTTGTGAGTGGAGGAAGAGGACTGAAAGGGCCCGAAAATTGGGGAATGATTGAAGAACTCGCTAAACTGTTGCACGCAGCAACTGCTTGCAGCCGGCCGGTGGCTGATGCTCATTGGCGACCACATAATGAACATGTAGGCCAAACAGGAATCACAATTGCTCCAAATTTGTATATAGCAATTGGCATTTCCGGTGCCATTCAACACCTGGCAGGAGTAAACAGGAGTAAAGTGATTGTTGTGATCAACAAAGACCCTGAAGCGCCTTTTTTCAAAGCGGCGGATTATGGTATTGTCGGTGATGCATTTGAAGTAGTTCCGAAATTAATTGAGGCAGTTAAGAAGATGCAAGGTATATCTTAACAGATCTGGCCTTCAACTAATGTTAAACCAATAATGGTGTAGTGATTCTACTTCCTTTATCATAAAAGCGGTGCTATTTTCCAAATCAAATTAACAAAATCGTCGGGCAATATGCATGGCAACAGGCCATCTGTCCTGGCACAAACATTATTTTTGAAAGGCATTAATTTTTATATTTGCCTTTTAACTGTTAACCAAAAAAAATTCCGCCCCGGCGGTTAAGGGGGTTTATGAAGAAGATAGAACTGGAAATAGTGGCCTTGTCGCATAGCATTACTCAAACGCACTCATATGCAGTGGTTTTGGGGGAGATCAATGGCTTGCGCAGATTGCCCATCGTCATCGGCGGATTTGAAGCACAGGCAATTGCAGTTGCTTTGGAAAAAATGCATCCCAGCAGACCCCTTACCCATGATCTCATGAAAAATTTCATGAGCGCATTTACTATCGATCTGCAGGAAATAATTATCTGCGACTTGCAGGAAGGAATTTTCTATTCAAAGTTAATATGCATAAGTGAACATGACACTGTGGAAATAGATTCAAGAACTTCGGACGCGCTTGCCCTGGCGGTGAGATTTGGTTGCCCTATTTATACTTACGAAAATATTCTCGAAAGTGCCGGTATATTGATGGAAGATACATCGGGGAAAAAGAAAAAGCCAAAGGAAACTGTAACTACAGAACTTAGCGGACCCGATGATCTCAAGGGTTTGTCACTCGAAGAATTGAACACACTGTTGAATGAAGTCCTCGAACAGGAAGATTATATCCGTGCAATCAAGATAAGGGACGAGATCAACAGCAGGAAAAGGGGACGTTGAGCCGATTCCGTTTTTTCCTGAATTTATAATTCTCCATATTAACGGCCCCACCGCCTAAATTCCCCATGGAATGATTGTTTTTCCCAATGGTAAGATTAATATCGGTTTAAATATTGTTGGAAAGAGAACAGATGGTTTCCACGATCTCGAAAGTGTATTCTATCCTGTCCCCATCCGGGATGCGCTTGAAGTTGTTCCGGCAGATCAATTTAGGTTTTCAGCATATGGCCATCCCATTCCTGGTAAAAAAGACGAAAACTTATGCCTTCTTGCATCTAAATCTGTGCAGAAACTTTACCCGGATTTAGACGAAATTGAAATCATTTTATACAAGAATATTCCAATGGGCGCAGGTTTAGGTGGCGGAAGTTCAGACGGCGCATGTACATTAAAGTTATTAAACCAGTATTATGAACTCAATTTGACCGACATGCAATTGCTTGAGCTAGCGTCTGAGCTTGGCAGTGATTGTCCTTTTTTTATTTATAACAAGCCTTCATGGGTGCGCGGTAGAGGCGAGATGATCTCAACAATAGACCTCGATCTTTCTTCCTTCTCCATTTTGCTTGTTTACCCGGATATACACATCGACACAGCCTGGGCATTTTCTCAAATTACACCGAAGTTTCCTTCTGTGCCGATCGTCGAGCTGGTGAAACGTCCTTTGGCCGAATGGAAATCATCGGTGACGAATGACTTCGAATTGCCTGTTTTCAATAAATTTCCGCCGCTTGCATCAATCAAAAATAAATTGTACGAAGCAGGTGCGTTGTATGCAAGCATGACTGGCAGCGGATCTACGATTTACGGAATATTTGAAAAGAATGTTATTCCTTCAATTAGCTTTGATCAAAATTTCAGGGTTGATGTCATCAATGAATTAAAGTGAAAACAAGTGGATTTACTTTCATACGGAATGCAGTTCGGTTTGACTATCCGATCACGGAATCTATTCGCTCCATTCTTCCATTATGCGATGAGGTGATTGTAAGTGTGGGAAACTCGGATGATGGGACTTTACAATTAATAGAATCAATCAATTCGCCGAAGATCAGGATATTCCATTCTGTTTGGGATGATTCCCTTCGGGAAGGTGGCAAGGTGCTGGCGGCAGAAACAGACAAGGCTCTCAACCATGTTGCATCCGATTCCGATTGGTGCTTTTATATTCAGGGAGATGAAGTGATTCATGAAAAATATTATCCTGCGATTATCTCAGCGATGGAAAAATGGCGCGACACACCAGAAGTAGAAGGCCTTCTTTTTAAATACCTGCATTTTTATGGGAGCTACGATTATGTGGGTGATTCGAGAAAGTGGTATGACCATGAAATCAGGATCATCCGAAATGACCGGTCTATCCACTCGTACCGGGATGCACAAGGATTCAGAAAGAATGGAAGAAAATTGAAGGTAAAACCAGTGGATGCTTTTGTTTATCATTATGGATGGGTCAAGCATCCTTCCTATCAGTTTCAAAAAATAAACAACTTCGTAAGGCTTTGGGATGCATCTGACGAATCATCATCAAAAATACCAACGCAACAGGCGGCCCAATTTGATTATGGTGAAATTGATTCTTTGGAAAGATTTAAAGGCGAACATCCGAATGTAATGCAGGAACGCGTAAATAAAAAGAACTGGAGTTTTGATTTTGATATTAGCAGGAAGAAGTTTTCATTGAGTGACCGTATTTTATATTGGATTGAGAAAAAGACTGGCAAACGTCTTTTTAATTATGAGAATTATGAGAAGATTTAAGTCCAAAAGCACCTTTTGCTTCCCTGAACCAGGGGATCACAAAGAACACAACGCCGTATTTATCCATGTCTTCGTATGAACGACACAGTTATTTTCGATCTTGATGGCGTTATCATTGATAGCGAGCCAATTCATTTCCAGATAGAACAACAAATGTTTAGGGAGCTGAATATCGATATTTCTTTTTCAGAACACTCTTCTTTTGTTGGTACATCTTCACAAAATATGTGGGAGAGCATAGTGAATAAACATCATCTTACCTGGCAACCCGGAGAGTTGGTGAAAAAAAATCATCAACGCTACATGGACTATCTTCAGGGCAATCGGTTGGGTCCAATAGAAGGTATTGAAGAATTAATTCGCGCATTATACGAAGACAATCTACAATTATTAGTAGCTTCTTCATCACCCAAAGCAGTAATCGAGATAGTCCTTCAGAAATTCGATTTCAGGAATTATTTTAAAGCACTCGTAAGTGGAACAGATTTGCCGCACTCAAAACCGCATCCAGACATATTCCTGAAAGCAGCCCAATTAACTGGTAGTGCGCAAGGCAAATGTGTAGTCATTGAGGATTCTGAGAACGGGGTTGCAGCTGCCAGGGCAGCGGGCATGAAATGCATTGGATTTCTCAACCCAAATTCGGGACAGCAGGACCTCGGTCGGGCACATATCATAATCAAGTCTTTCAAAGAATTAGACTCAAAACGAATAAGAAACCTGGAATAACCATAAATTGGTGCGCATTAACAGCAAACATTGCCATCTAACTCTTCTCACATGACCACCATTAGCCAGGGCCAGCCCGAAGCAAAATTAAATCGCGTTTTATCCCTAAAAGATCTGGTTATTTATGGAATCATATTGATCCAGCCAGTAGCTGCGCTGCCACTGTTCGGACATGCTAACCACCTGTCCAAAGGCCATGCGGTTACTGCGATCCTGGTATCTATGATCGGCATGATCTTCACCGCTATAAGCTATGGGAAAATGGCTAACTTATATCCTGCCGCCGGATCAGCTTACACTTATGTCAGCAAAGGAATCCATCCTTACCTGGGCTTTGTTACAGGATGGTCGATGTTCATGGACTACCTGTTTCTACCAATCATTTGTACCATTTATGGAGCAATTACTGCGAGCCACCTCATTCCCATCATACCATACCGGCTTTGGCTAATTGTGTTCGCCACCATCTTCACACTGGTGAATATGAGAGGCATTAAAATGGCAGCCCTGACAAATACAGTATTGATGATCGTGATGACGATTGTTGTATTTTATTTCATGACTGCTGCAGCTTCGTTTATTGTTCATCGTGATGGCATCCATGGATTGTTTTCAACCAGACCATTTTACAATCCACCTGATTTTTCATTTCCGGCCATGGCTTCAGCGACTGCCCTGGCGGCGCTCACTTACATCGGGTTTGATGGAATAACTACTTTGTCAGAGGAAGTCAAGAATCCAAAGAGAAATGTTATGTTAGCTGCCGTCTTCACTTGTGTCATCACAGGGATATGGAGCGGCGCGCAGGTTTACCTTGCCCAATTATCATGGCCGGACTGGAATTCCTTTACGGCGGGGTTTACAACAGAGTCGGCGAAGAATGACGCTCTCGATACAGCTATCATGTCGGTAGCGCGAAGAGTTGGTGGCATTACACTAGACCTGAGCCTGACCATTATACTCTTAGTAGCCGACATTGGCTCAGGGATGACCGCACTTACCGGCGCATCGAGATTACTATTTGGAATGGGCCGGGATGGCATCATACCCAAGAAATTCTTCGGCCACCTGGATAAGAAATACCAAACTCCGAACTACAATATTCTGCTGATTGGGGCCATCACATTGTGCAGCTCTTTCTTTTTTAATTATGAAGAAAGCGCCCGACTCATCAATTTCGGAGCCTTCTTTGCCTTTATGGCTGTAAACATTGCGTCTATGAGAGAATATTATTTTAAGTCGAAAAATAAATCAGTCAAATCTTTCTTTGTTGATTTCCTGCCTGCAGGAGTAGGGTTTTGCATTTGCCTGTTCATCTGGCTCAACCTTCCACTGAAGACTTTTATCATTGGCGGAACCTGGATGGTGGCTGGGATTATCTATCTTTCAATTTGGACCAAGGGATTTCGAAAACCAACTCCGGTGATTAGTTTCTCCTGATATTTGACCGCTTCATGAGTAGGGAACAATTTTATTGTTGGTTTTGCCGATTTCTTGTCTGAACTCTCAGCCTGGGACGAAAAGCGGAGGCCACAGAGGCAATGAATATGGCGCTGACGTACGTCGACGATTTTCAAGGCTATGTTTATGGCTGCACGTCAATCAATGCTAAACGTCCCAAAGAGGCGATGGAAATCTTTAAACTCATCTATAACAAGTAGCCAAACACGCTTTTTACAAATATTGACATAGCAACTGGATACTCCGCATTGGCATGATTACGATAAAGCGCTTGGCTTTGCAAGAAAGGCTCTTCCGCAGGCAAAAGGAGGAAACAAAATACTGATAGAAAAAAATATAAAGGATTTGGAGACCGGGAAAGATATGAATGAGTGAATTCTATAACCGTTCAAAATTGGTTCGGCGCTACCTTTTCGTCTTTGTTCACCTTGGCGCCTTTCCGTGAAAAATTAGTTGATTCGATAATATTTTTTGGTCTTGGACTAAGAGTATTACCTTAGGTGTGTTATCCAATACCGCCGTCATCCTTCCAATCAGGTCCCCCTTTCTTCAATCCTCCAGGTGCTCCTGGAAATCTCGAGCCCTATCCAAAATTCCGGGTCATAAGTTACCGGTTGCTAAAGCATTATGGAAGTGCACTATTGATAGTTTACTGAAGTCGAATGGGTTCGTCTAATTGGGAAAGTTTCATTTTAATCATGGAATAACCTATGCCATGAACAGCCAACCCCTGCAGCGAGCAAAGTTATATGCCTTGCTTTTTGATACCTTGATTTCGTTATCCCTCTCCTGTAATCAAGGTTATGGCCAGACTGTCGTTCACGGCCATGTAGCTGACAAAAACGGGCAACCTCTTGCCAATGCCAATGTACTTTTATTGAATTCAGGCGACTCTTCCCTCGTTAAAGGTGATGTTACGAACACCAAAGGGGAATATCATTTAGAAAGAATTAAGAATGGATCATATCTGTTAAATGTCCGATTTATCGGATACCAGGAGATATTTGCTCCTCAACTGGCGATTGCCGGATCCGGAAATAAGGAAATAGAAACTATAGTTCTTGTTCCTTCTTCTAAACAACTTGAAGCGGTCACCATAGTTTCGAAAAAACCGGTATTTGAGCAAAAGCCAGATCGCATGGTCATAAACGTTCAGAACAGCATCTCTAATATTGGCAGTAATGTTGTGGATGTGCTTGAGCGTTCACCCGGCATCGTCGTTAACCGCCAGGGTAACTCTATCGAGATGAATGGAAAAAGCGGCGTTATGCTTATGATAGATGGTAAGGTCATACCCGCTTCTTCAAAAGAAGCAACATTTCTTTTGTTGGAGGGGATGAATTCAGCAAATATTGAAAAGATTGAATTGATAACTGTTCCTCCTTCTAATCTCGATGCAGAAGGAAACGCAGGCTATATAAATATAGTGTTGAAAAAAAATACTCAATATGGAACCAATGGTTCATACTCAGTTTCCCTAGGTTATCAAAAAGGTCCCATCGGTAAAGCGGCAATAAATTTCAATCATCGATCTGTCAGAACAAATTTTTATGGTGATTTCTCCTGGAATAGCTTATATACACGAGAATATCTTTCGCTTTACCATCAGTCAATCAATAACGAGCAAATCATACAAACGAATTCAAATCTTACAAGATATTTTACCAGGTCAAATTTTGATGGAACAGTCGGAGTTGACTATGAAATGAACAACAGAACATTTCTAGGTGTAATGGTAACGGGATATGCTCATTTACTAAATATTTATTCTAACGGGTACGGAAATTTTATTTCCAATCAGCAAATCGACACTGTCTTATCACTCTATGATCAGGAAAATCACAATCTATATAACGTTAATGCAAATGTTAATCTTGCGCATAACTATTCAAAGGATTCAAAAATTGTTTTGAATGCTAACTATCTATACACGTTTGACTATAACCCCATCCAGTATCACTATACCTACTTCGACGGCAACAATGATTTTCTCTATGACAGGCAGCTCCGCACTAATAAGGAAACACCTTTGAATTCATGGATATTCCAGGCTGATTATATAAGTACATTGTCTGAAAAGATAGATCTCGAAGCAGGCCTGAAGGGGACAATTTCCCGGTTCACGAACCAAGTCATTGCAGATAGTTTATCCAACAACAAATGGGTAGAGGAATATTCATTTTCCAATAAAGTTTACTTAAATGAAACCTACCCCGCCGGTTATGTAAATGTCAAGGTAAATACAAGCAGGAAGACGAATCTATCCCTTGGCCTGCGTTATGAATATACAATAAGCAATCTGTCCTCTGACACGACCAAAGCTATCGTTGATCGTCACTATGGCAACTTTTTGCCGAGGGTCGTATTTGACTACAAAATAAATGACAATAGTTCTTTCAGTTTGGCATATTTCAGAAGGATAACACGACCCAAGATTTGGGACCTTGCTCCCTTTGTGATTTTCTTCGACCCTTACACATTTGTTTCCGGCAACCCAAATCTGCTGCCTTCTCTTAGTGATAATTTTGATCTGCGTTACAGCTTTAAAGGTTTTTTACTTGACATCAGCTATAGCAAAGTGAATAATCCAATTGCTAATTTTTTCCCCCAGATTGACTCAGTGACACACGTTCAAACATTTGGTTCAAGAAACCTTGACTACTCGAAAATCTGGAATGCCGTTCTCACTGTTCCTGTTTACGTCAACAGCTGGTGGAGTATGTCCAACTCGTTGACAGCTACATGGAATAGATTGAAAACAGACTATAACAACCAGCCACTAAGTTTGTCTGTGCTCTATTACAAAATTCAAACCACCCAGACCTTCGCACTTCCTAAACATTTTTACCTAGAACTATCGGGATATTATATATCAACGAGAACAGACGATTTCGCACTTTTTTACTCTTTCGCGCCAAATGGCAGCCTTGATTTCAGTGTAAAGAAAACTTTTCCCAAACTTGGCTCCTTTATTTTCAATTGTGAAGACCTGTTAAGAACAAATACAACCTACGCCTCCATTAACAATTCTTCTCAAAACCTGGTTTCTTCTGTTAGTTTTCATCCTGTATTCACAACATTCAGGCTAACCTATTCACATAATTTCGGAAATAACAAGGTTAGTGAACGAAGAAACCGTCAAACGGGTTCCGAGGAATATTTAGAGAGAGTGAAGTAACACTTTCAAATCAATGCAATAACTTAGTCGGCCCAAAATTTACATAAATGATCACCAAACTAAACTGGGCATCCGTTCCAATCGAAATAGTTAATCCATCCATGTCGCGGCAAATTGTAACAGGAGATAAACTGATGATCGCAAAGATGAAATTCAAAGATGGTTTTGTTGTGCCGCTGCATCACCATGTTCATGAACAGGTGACGCAGGTCATTTCTGGAAAAATTCGATTTTGGTTTGGAGAAAATAAAGAGCAGGCTATGGAACTGAATCCCGGCGACGTAGTTGTTATCCCTTCAAATGTTCCGCATCAAGCTTTGATGATCGGTGACGTAGAAGAAATAGACACCTGGGCGCCTCCAAGGCAAGACTGGTTGGACAAAACAGATGATTACCTTAGAAAATAATTTATGGACTTAGGGTTAAAAAATAGAGTAGCTTTTATCGCTGCTTCCAGCGACGGCCTTGGCAAGAGTGTTGCTCTGGAATTGGCAATAGAAGGTGCCAAAATAGTTATTTGTGGTCGAAACAAGGAACGGCTGGAAAAGACAAAAGACGAAATCAGAAAACAGACAGGACAGGAATTGCTCGCACTCGTGGGAGACCTGGCGGTCGAAGAAGAAAGAGAACGGATCATACGGGAAACTTTACAGGTGCACAAATCCATAGATATTTTGGTCACCAATACAGGCGGACCTCCGGCAGGAAAATTTGAAGAGTTTACCGATCAGGATTGGCAAAAAGCATTTCATCAGTTGTTCTTTAGTGCTGTGGGTTTGATCAACGGTTTTCTGCCTGGAATGAAAGCTCAACATTGGGGCAGGATTATATCCATTACCTCTACTGCTGTGAAACAACCCATCAATAGTCTCATCCTGTCGAATTCGTTGCGCGTTTCGGTTGTCGGCCTGATTAAGACCCTTGCCAATGAATTAGGCAAGTATAATATTACTGTGAACAATGTTATGCCGGGCTATACAGAAACTGAAAGACTTAGAAAGCTGATTGAAAGCAATCCTTCTCTCACGGCAGGAAAAGCGGAAATACCATTGGGCCGTTTTGGGAAGCCAGAAGAATTTGCGGCTGCCGTAACATTTTTAGCCAGCGAAAGAGCAAGCTTTATTTCCGGAGTATCATTAGCTGTTGATGGCGGATGGACCAAAAGTATTTTTTAAAACATCACATACACTAATAGTCTAAGTTTTCGCTTTTTCCATAAATACTATGCTAAGCTGAATTGACATAACAAGGATACCGATGAAAAATACAATCATCGAAAGCCTGAAATTGGGAGAAACTTTGCCTACTCTGAACAAAACATATCCAATAACCAGGTTAAAGCAAGCCCAAAAAACATTTATCGTTGGAGAAGAGAGTCCCCGACCAGGAGGGTTTGCGAAGGGAGTTGGAAACGGATCTCCTGAAACGCCATGAATAAAATGCGGAACAGTGTTCGCCAGGAATGCTCCTGCAAAAAAAGCGGCAACGTAATGATACCATTTCATATTGGGTCTTTAAGGTGATTAGTAAATTAATTAGAGGAATTTAACACCAAGTTAGTGAGAAGCCTTTTGATGCTTTCACAAAGTAATATGATTTATAACTAAGTAGTATCGCTATTAACAAATCTTGTATTTTTTGAATGGGTTGTTGCTACCATGATTAGTTTTCATCTTTCAAGTCCATAACTTTATTTATACAAATAGAAAATACAGAACGATTTCATTTCATTAATTATCTACGCTCGATTTTTAAAATTGCAAAATACAAGCTCATGAAAGCATTTTTGGGTATGGGTCTTCTCGGTTCAAACTTTGTGACGGCAATGCTTCGCAGAAATGAAGAAGTACAAGTCTGGAACCGGACTTTTTCAAAAGCAGCACATCTCGCAGCATCTGGAGCCAAACCATTCGAAAATCCGGCAGATGCAGTTAGAAACGCAGACATTATTCATCTTACTCTGAAAGATGACGATTCCGTGAATGAAGTTCTGGACCAAGCATTACCTGCATTAAAACCTGGAGCGATCATTATCGATCACACGACAACGTCTGTTGCCGGGGCGACAGAAAGAACATGGTCATGGAAAAAAAAGGGATTTATTTATCAGCATGCTCCCGTATTCATGGGACCCGCAAACGCTTTAGATGGATCCGGGTTTATGTTGGTTTCAGGGGATCAGACTCTTCTGGAAAATCTGGAAAAGGAGTTGTCAGTCATGACAGGAAAACTGATCAATTTTGGAAGCGAACCCGGCAGAGCTGCTGCGATGAAGTTGATTGGCAATTGTTTTTTAGTTGGCTTTACTGTAGCCCTGGGCGACGCACTCACTTTGGCCAAATCATTAGACGCTCCTTTGTCTGATGTCGACAATCTTTTTTCAGAATGGAATCCTGCGCGCTCCCTTACGGCAAGGATCAACCGAATATCGCAGGACGATTTTTCTCAACCTTCCTGGGAATTAAATATGGCCAGGAAGGATACATGGCTTTTCCTGCAGGCCGCTGGCAACCACCTGGAAATAATTCCTACTATTGCTTCTTTAATGGATCGATGGATCACGAAGGGATTTGGGAATCATGACTGGACGGTTATAGCGAGCAGTGAGCGGAAGTGATCAGATTTTAAAAGGGCGGAGAAATAGAGCGGAGAGCATTTTGCCTGTCTATCTCCGCCCCTTCTATGTAATTTCACCCAGCAGTCCCCGGAAATGAGAAAAAGTCTTCCGATCAGTTTATGCTTATTGTTGCTCATAATTAATTTTGCAGGGCAGATTCAAAATGTTGGCAGCATTATATCGTAAATTTATTTTGAATTAATTCTTATGACATGGAAAAGGTACTAACCGTCACTTTAAATCCTGCAATAGATAAAAGCACGACTATCGCATCTCTGCTACCTGAAAAAAAATTACGTTGTTCCGAACCAATATTTGAACCAGGCGGAGGTGGCGTTAATGTATCGCGGGTGTTGCACAATATGGGATACTCATCCACTGCCATGTTCATGGCGGGGAAGCATACGGGTGAGTTTTTTACTAAGCTTGTTGAACAGGAAGGCATTGAGACCCTGGTAGTACCAATCGAAGGCCATACCCGGGAAAATCTGATTGTGCATGATGCATCAAATGATCTCCAGTACCGTTTTGGAATGCCCGGGCCAACAGTTCAGGAACATGAATGGCGAGATTGTTTGAACAAGCTAAAGGAACTAAAAGGTTACACTTATGTCGTTATCAGCGGAAGCAATCCCGCTGGAGTCTTACCGGATTTTTACAGCGAAGCAGCCGATATTGTGAAAGAGAAGAAATGCAAACTAATTCTTGACACTTCTGGCGAAGCATTGAAGCATGCTCTAAGAGAAGGTGTGTTTCTTGCAAAACCAAATGTCGGCGAATTAAGTAGCCTGGTAGGTGGAAAAGAATTGAATGCCAGTAGTATATTAGATGTAGCGAGAGAAATAATAAACAAAGGATACAGCGAAATCATAGTAGTTTCCATGGGACCAGCAGGGGCTATGCTTATTACAGCTAAAGAACATTTTCATGTACCAGCACCAGCCTTGAAAATCAAAAGTACTGTTGGAGCCGGTGATAGCATGGTGGCAGGCCTGATCATCGGCATGCAAAGAAAGGCGTCATTGAAGGATATTTTGAAGTACGGCGTCGCTGCCGGAACTGCTGCAACCATCCAGGTTGGTTCTGGCTTATGCACAAAGGAGAATATTGAAAAGGTACGCTCATTTTTTGTTAGTGAGGCTGTCACAAACTGATTAACACAACTATCGAATATCCATTCACGTTATATACATTGTTTTCTATGGGGACAGCATCCTGCCAATGACAAATATCATCTGGTGATTCCAAAAATGTGTCGATCCATCTTTTCCATCCGCCACCCAATGTTGGTAGTGGCAATTCAAAGGGAAGTGTGTCCTGATAAGCGTTAAACATAAAATGATACTCCATTTCCTGATTTATCGAGCGGATGGTGCAAGCAATAGAGCGGGAAAAATGGGACCAGTCAGGCTCGTTGACCCTGATACCATGCCAGACGATCTTAGCTGTTGACAAAAGCTCGCTTAAACACATATTGAAATGAGGCCGCGTCATGTCTCTTAGCATCCGGCCAGAAATCAATAATTGTACAAACCGAAAAACATCTTCATGTTTTTCTTCCAGATTCCAATCGAACCAACTCGTTTTATTATCCTGGCAATAAGCATTGTTATTTCCGTTTTGGGTCCTGCACACTTCATCACCCATGGATAGCATGGGAGCACCAATTGAAACGAGTGTGAGTGTGAGAAAATTCTTGATCTGCCTGTTACGAAGTTGATTAATGTAAGGGGCATTTGAGTTGCCTTCCACGCCGCAATTCCAACTCCAATTATCATTTGTGCCATCTCTGTTTTCTTCCTTATTTAAGGAATTGTGCTTCCAGTTATAGCTTACCAGGTCGTAAAGCGTGAATCCATCATGGCAGGTAACAAAGTTGATGCTTCGCTCGGGTTCTCTGCCTTTTTCAACGAATATATCGGGACTGCCTATCAATCGCGTCACCATATTTGACAATGTCCCCTCGTCGCCTCTCATAAATTTCCTGATATCATCTCTGAATTTGCCATTCCATTCCTTCCATCTATCGCCGACAAAACTACCGACCTGGTACAGCCCTGCTGCGTCCCAGGCTTCAGCAATAAGTTTTGTTCTTGACAGTATCGGATCAGAGTCAATATCCAAAAGCACTGGCGGGTTGGCAATGGGATGTCCCGACTCATCCCGCGATAAAATTGAAGCAAGATCGAATCGAAATCCATCAACATGCATTTCTTCAACCCAAAAATGGAGACTGTCGATGATCATCCTTCGTACGACCGCCTGATTAGCGTTGAAAGTGTTTCCACAACCCGAGAAATTCATATGCTCGTCACTGTTATTGTACAGCATATAATACAATGAATTGTCTATTCCCCGGAAACTATAGCAGGGACCGTCTTTTCCTGCTTCAGCAGTATGATTGTACACAACATCCAGGATGACCTCAATTCCAGCAGCATGCAATGCTTTTACCATATCCCGGAATTCATCAAGCACTTTTGTCGGATCAAGTGATGTACTATAACTCTGGTGAGGTGCAAAAAAAGAAATAGGGCTGTATCCCCAGTAGTTGACAAGACCCATCGGAGCATCCTGCTCATCGAAATGAAATACCGGAAGCAATTCGACCGCTGTAATGCCAAGTTTCACCAGATAAGGGATCTTCTGAATCAACCCCAAGAATTTGCCCTTGATTGCCTCCTGGACATTTGAACTTTCGTCCTTAGTAAATCCTCCGACATGCATTTCATAAATAATGGTCTGGGAGAAAGGCCTCGAGAGGGGCGCGTCACCTTCCCAGTCGTACAAGGAAAGATCAACAAGAACTGATTTCATCGAAGGAATCGACACCTTTCCTCTGCGTTCGAAAGCTCCACGATCAAATCCATCAGGTATAGCAATAGCTTTTGAATAAGGATCCAGGAGAATTTTTTCTGAATCAAACACGTGGCCTCTTGTAGGTTCGAACGGACCATTGATGCGGTAACCATACAATTGGCCAGCCTTCACTCCTTTCACAAAAATGTGCCAATAATTGTAAGTCTGGTTATACATGTTGTTTAGTTCAATTTCCTGACTTGGCTCGACATCTTCAATTTTGTCAAAAAAAAGAAGACTAACGGAATTACCATTCTTGCAGAAAATAGAAAAATTTGCTCCCTCCGAATATAAGGTCGCTCCAAGCGGGTAACTGGCGCCATTTTTTTCCAGCCAGCCATGGGAGTTTATCGTTGGCATCTGGTTAGTTATCTGCCGGTTTTAACATTCCAGATTCTTTTGCAATATTCCCTTATCGACCGGTCTGATGAGAATTTCCCCGACCTGGCAACATTTAAAATCGACATGCTCGTCCAGCTCAGTATATCAGTAAAAGAAGTGGAAACTCTTTGCTGACAATCTGCATATGAACGGAAATCCTGCAATACGAAATAAGGATCGTAACCTAACAGTGAGTCCACAAAAGGTTTAAAAAGCGATTTGTCTCCCCTGGAAAAGTCGCCAGATTGGATCCGGTCTATGATTTCTTTTATGTCGGGATCATTTTGATACAATTCATACGGCTGATATCCCTTTTGTCGCAGGTCTCGTATGTCATCGACCGTTAGACCGAAAGAGAAGAAATTTTCGGGTCCCACGGACTCTCTAATTTCAATATTGGCCCCATCGAGGGTTCCAATGCAAAGTGCTCCGTTCAAGGCAAATTTCATATTTCCGGTTCCGGATGCTTCTTTTCCTGCAGTTGAAATTTGCTCTGAAAGATCTGCGGCGCGGTAAACCCATTCGCTACTCTTCACACTAAAATCCGGGTAAAAGACTACTTTGAGTCGTCCGTCAACATCCCTGTCATGGTTCACCACTTCTCCCACACCATGAATTAGCCTGATAATCAATTTTGCCATATAATATCCGGGTGCGGCCTTGCCACCAAAAACAAAGGCCCTGGGCACCATGAAAGCGCCAGGATCTCTTTTGATTTGATTGTAGAGGTGAATGATATGAAGGACATTAAGATGCTGACGTTTGTATTCATGAATTCTCTTCACCATGATATCAAAAATAGAATTAGGATCCAGGTCTGCCAGGTCTTTACGACTTAAATATTTGACAAAGGCATTTTTGTGATTTCTTCTCACATCCCGCCAGCGCATTTGAAATTCTGTGTCATCGGCAAATTTTTCAAGTGCAATCAATTCATCTTCCATTTTAGTAATCCAGCCATCCCCTATTTTTTCACTGATCAGATTGGAAAGTTCGGGATTGTAAAGCCTGAGCCATCTGCGCGGCGTTACCCCGTTCGTGATGTTGGTGAATTTTCCGGGAGACAAATCGTAAAAATCTCGCATCACTTCCTTCTTCAATAATTCACTATGCAGGGCAGACACGCCGTTTACAGTATGGCTGCCAATGCAAGCCAGGTGTGCCATTCGAACATATCTTGCACCTTCTTCATCGATGATGGAAAGTCTTCTCCAAAGCATTTCGTTATTTGGGTGACTCATTCCGACCTCGGCGAGAAAACGGGCATTGATTTCAAAGATGATTTCAAGGTGACGCGGCAGCAGAGATCCAAAAAGTCTTAATGGCCATTTCTCGAGAGCTTCAGGCAATAAAGTGTGGTTAGTATAGCTAAATGTTTTTGTAGTTATTTCCCAGGCTAAATTCCATGCGAGTCCCTTTTCATCTACGAGAATTCTCATCAGTTCCGCGACCGCTATTGCAGGGTGCGTATCGTTCAATTGGAAAGCCATTGAATCAGGGAAGTCCTTAATTGCAAGACCGCGTATTTCATGCATTCGCAAGGCATCCTGAATAGAACAGGAGACAAAGAAATACTGTTGCGAAAGTCGCAGTCTCTTGCCTTGTTCTCGTTCATCATTTGGATAGAGAACTTTTCCAATATTTTCTGAAGATATTTTTTCTTCTACAGCCTTAAAATAGTCTCCCTGGTTAAAAGCTCCGAAGTCGAATGACTCAATGGCTTCTGATTTCCAGAGTCGAAGAATATTTGCTGTACTGCTCTTAAATCCTGGAATGACCGTATCATAAGCAACTCCCTTGACTTCAACATTCGGAATCCACTTAACTATGTAATTCCCGTTTTTATCGGTATGGGACTCGGTATGACCACCTAATTTTACCGAGAAAGTCAGCTCGGGTCTTTCAATTTCCCATGGGTTACCATATTTCAACCATTTGTCGGTGACTTCGACCTGCCAGCCATCCCTGATGTGCTGATCAAACAATCCATATTCATATCTTATCCCGTATCCGATTGCCGGAACTCGTAAGGTTGTAAGAGAATCCATAAAACACGCCGCCAACCTTCCTAAACCGCCATTTCCCAATCCTGGCTCTTCCTCTTTATCTATTAATTGCCTTAGGTCAAGTCCCAATTTTCTGGTCGCTTCTTCAAATTCGTTATAAGCTCCCATGTTGATGAGAGCGTTGCCTAAGCTGGGTCCAATCAGGAACTCGGCGGAAAGGTATCCTACAATCTTGCCTTTTTTCTCTGTCAGATGGTGCAGAGTCTCAATCCAGTTTTTCATTAACCTGCATCTAACGGTGAAGGCTACCGCCCAATACCAATCATGAACCGTCGCAAGATCTGTCGTCTTTCCTTTGACATAATAAAGGCTTTCCAGGATGTCCCTTTCCACAGAGGTCGGCTCGTTGACCAGCAATGGATGGCTTCCTTCAAAAACTGTAATGTTTTTTTCGGTATCTGAAATATTTGATTCACTAGGCATAAAATGGGATTGCGATTTTAGAAATTGCTTTTATAGAAATTTGAAAGACTTACTAAAGATCACCTTAGGTCCGCGGCGTTTTAATCCAGGAAAATATTTGAATTCAAATTCCAGAGTCTTAATTCCATTCTATGGGTCAGGCAACATTCTCTATAAGTAATTCACGAGTGCGAATTGGCAAAGGACGAAACGTTCTTTCAATAGTCTTGTACAGTTTAATCTTTGGAGACAGGTTCGGGGATTTATTTCAGTTTGTCTTTCATTATAAAGTTAACAAAAGAATACTTACTTTTTTCCATCAAGGCAAACCATTATCGTAAACTGCGAAGAACCCATTCGGCAATCCTTAAGGAAACATGTATATAACGGTAAAATCACTACTTTGTTAGAATTAATTTGGAATTTTGAATCAAATATGCGAAAAAGAGTCCATCAGAAAGATTAAGATGAACGAAAAAAAGGACCGGACTCTGCATTTGATCCTGAATGTAAACTGCTGAATAAGCTGCATCGACCAAACCAAAATCTAGTTCCATTCCATGAACTGGCTCACGCAATTATTCACGCAAGGCAGTGTTGCACATGATATTCTTATCTACAGTTTGGTCATTGCACTGGGCCTGGGATTTGGTAAATTTAAAATCTTCGGGATATCACTTGGCATTACCTGGGTACTTTTCTTCTCTATATTATTCGCTAACCTGAAACTGGCAGTAAACCAGGAAACAAATCACTTCTTAAAAGAATTTGGGTTGGCAATTTTCGTGTACTGCATCGGATTACAGGTCGGTCCAAGTTTTTTCAACTCGCTCAAGAAGGACGGCCTAAAAGCGAACTTTCTCGCAGTGATGATAGTCTTTCTGGGTGTGGTTGTTTCAATTATTTTTCACCTGCTAGTAACTAAAGATATTTCCGTGACCGTTGGATTGATGTCAGGTGCTGTGACGAATACACCTGGCTTGGGAGCGGCGCAAGCCGTCATGGAAGATCCTGCTTTGCAAAACAAAAATCTTGATGCCACCGAAGCGAGCATCGCCTATGCCGTCACCTATCCCCTTGGCGTCTTGGGGATCATCTTAATAATAATTATATTAAAGAAGATCTGGAAGATCAATATTAAGAAAGAACAAAGTGATTACGAAAGGAAGGTGCAATTAAATCCCAGTAGACCCATCACCGTCAACTTAAGTTTGAAAAACGCCATGCTTTTTAATAAGCCATTCTCATCCATAAGGACAGTCGTTTCGGACAATTTTGTTGTCTCAAGAATACTTCAGAACAATTCTTTGTTCGTCCCAACTGAAGACACCGTTTTAAAAGAAGAAGACGTTTTGCTTATCATGGCACCAAAGGCAGTAATGGAGAAACTTGAGCTTGTCATTGGTGAAAAAAGCCATATAAACCTGGAGGAAATTCCAAGCGATTTAATAACAGCCAATGTAGTTGTAACCCGCAGGAAAGCAACAGTACAAAAATTGCAAGATATAGATGAACTAAATCGACCAGATTGTCAGATAACCCGAATTGAAAGATCGGGTATCGACATTATATCATCTCCGAATTTTGTTTTGCATATTGGTGATGTTGTTACTGTCGTCGGAACGAAAAAAGGGATTGATGCGATGGCGTCACTTCTTGGCAATGCAATAAAAAGGCTTGATATACCTGAGTTGGCTCCAATTTTTTTCGGTTTGTTTTTGGGAGTCATTCTGGGCAGCATTCCATTTAGATTTCCGGGTATACCAATCCCGGTAAAAATAGGTCTTGCCGGAGGGCCACTTATTGTTGCACTCTTGATAAGTCAGTTTGGCAACCGGGTAAATATTTATAACTATACAACATACAGCGCGA
Source organism: Bacteroidota bacterium (assembly GCA_003175695.1). Classification (GTDB taxonomy): domain Bacteria; phylum Bacteroidota; class Bacteroidia; order Chitinophagales; family Chitinophagaceae; genus Puia. Next base: position 20,072 of record PSRA01000234.1, read on the forward strand.
ATCTGATGGTAAGAGAACTCGGCATCTCTTTATTTCTCGCAAGTATTGGTCTTTCGACTGGCTCTTATTTTATGAAGGTATTTGAAACCGGAAAGGGTCTTGAATGGATTGCTATTGGATTTGCTATCACAATAATCCCTCTTCTCATAACATCCCTCCTAGCGAGGTATGCACTGAAAAGAACATTTTTTGAAATCTGTGGTTTGTTGGCGGGAGCATCTACGGATCCCCCTGCATTGGCTTTCGCTTTGCAACTTGCAGGAAACAGCGTGCCTTCTTTGACATATGCGACTGTTTATCCTCTATCTATGTTTGCAAGAATTCTTGCAGCTGAACTGATTGTGCTCGGATTTGCGTAGTTTTTTGCTCGCTGATGCTGATTTTTATTAGAAAAAGATAGGTCACAAAGAAGACCTTGCGACCCATCTGACTACAATTCAATCAGCAAATGAAATTGGCAGTTCGCACTATTTGTAATCGATGCTTGTGCTTTGCCACTTATTCACTATCTTGCAAAAAATATTTTTATCAACTCTCTTCTCACGATACCGCATTTTCTCAGTCTGAATCTCGACTTCCTCGATCATGAGTAGGCACCATATCGCCCCCTTCACTTAAAGCTTTCACAGCCACCAGATTTCTTTATTTATTTTGTTTAATTTTTACTCATGCAGACTTTGACATCATTTACTGATAAGACGCGACATTATTTTGAATTGGAAGAAGAATTCGGAGCACATAATTATCATCCTTTACCCGTAGTTCTGACCAGGGGCCAGGGGGTTTATGTATGGGACGTTGATGGAAAAAAATACTTCGATTATTTGAGCGGTTACTCAGCGCTCAACCAAGGGCATTCCCATCCTAAAATCCTATCCAGCCTTATTGAACAGGTACAGAAATTAAGCCTGACCTCAAGGGCATTTTATAATGATCAGCTGGGTGAGTATGCGGAATTCATCTGCAAATATTTCGGGTATGACAAAGTATTGCCAATGAATACAGGCGTTGAGGCGGTTGAGACCGCCATTAAACTTTGTCGCCGTTGGGGATATGCTGTGAAAGGAATTCCGACGGACAAGGCCAAGATTGTTGTTTGTGAAAACAATTTTCATGGAAGAACCAGCACTGTCATTTCCTTTAGCACAGATCCGTCAGCTTATAAAGATTTTGGTCCTTATATGTCAGGATTTGAAATCATCCCATACAACGATACCGATGCTTTGGCCAGGGTCCTTCAGGATAAAAATGTTGCGGGTTTTTTAGTGGAGCCTATTCAGGGTGAAGCAGGCGTTGTCGTTCCCGATGATGGATATTTGAAAAAAGTGAAACAATATTGCAGTGATGCGCGCGTGCTCATGATTGGTGATGAGATTCAAACCGGACTTTGCCGCACAGGTAAATTACTTGCTTGCGATTACGAAGACGTGAGACCTGACATATTAATTCTTGGCAAGGCACTTAGCGGCGGAACTTTGCCAGTTTCTGCAGTGTTGGCCGACGATGAAATCATGCTAACCATTAAACCTGGTGAGCATGGTTCCACTTATGGAGGAAATCCCCTGGCCTGTAAAGTGGCCATAACTTCCTTGTCCGTTCTGAAAGACGAGCAAATGGCTGAAAATGCCTTCCTACAGGGAGAATATTTTCGAACTGAAATAAACAAACTTCAATCACCTCACATTAAACTTATACGTGGTAAGGGTTTGCTGAATGCCGTCGTCATTCAACATCAAAACCCGGATGCTGCGTGGGATCTTTGCCTGAGTCTGAAGGATCATGGATTGTTGGCCAAGCCAACTCATGGTGATAAGATCAGATTCGCCCCGCCTTTGATCATTAATAAAGCACAGGTGGCCGAATCAGCAGAAATAATTAAGGAGAGTTTGAAAAGTCTCGATTAAGAACAAATTAATAATTTTGGAAAGGACGACGTTTTCCTTCAAGCAAAAAAATGACCAATACTATCGTTCCGCAGGCAAGACATAGTGAACAACACGTAGTCAACCAGCAAACAATTGCGGATATCGTAATTGGAATGTCGGATGGACTGACGGTACCTTTTGCCCTGGCGGCTGGTATTAGCGGTGCCGTCCAGGGTACAAGCCTCATAATTATCGCCGGGCTCGCAGAAATTGCTGCAGGTTCAATAGCCATGGGTCTGGGTGGATACCTCGCAGGGAAGACGGAACTGGATCATTACAATTCAGAACTCAAGCGCGAGTACGATGAAGTAGAGCGTCTCCCACATGTTGAACGCCAGGAAATTAAAGAATTTTTCTCGTCTTTAGGTTTAAGCGAAGAAGTCCAGGAAAAGGCTGTCGAAGAAGTGACAAAGGACAAGGATAAATGGGTGGACCTGATGATGAAATATGAACTTGGATTGGAAAAACCTGATCCCAAAAGAGCCACAAAAAGTGCAATCAATATTGGCCTCTCCTATATTGCCGGTGGCATGATTCCTCTGAGTCCATATTTTTTTGTATCAAGCAGCATTGAAGGATTAAAGATATCGACTGCAATCACTCTAGTTGCGCTCTTCATCTTTGGGTATTTCAAAAGCAAATTAACGGGAGTGCCGCCGATTAGCGGTGCCTTCAAGGTCATGATCATCGGAGCTATTGCGGCCGGATGTGCTTTTGGCATTGCGCGGTTGATTGAGAGCTGATTTTCCTTCCGCTTTTGTCCAACTAATTCTTACTTTTCAATTTCAGATATGGTACAACGGCAGCTGCCAACATAACAATTGCAGCCATCATGACCAATATAAGGCCAAACTTCTTTTCCGGGCAAATTCCGCGATAACAGGCAACGAATGTGTAATACGTCTTGATGGAATACGCAAAAATCAGGATTCCAATAAACTGATTCAATCGCTTGGCCCAGATTTTTTGGATAAAAAGAAGAACGATATAAATAATGGCCAGCACTACAAAAAATCTTCCGGGGCGGCCGTATTGATTATTCTGAGAGAAAAATCCGGTAAAAGTCTTATCAATGTCGGGATAGTATGCCCAGGGCATGAAGCAGGCCACAATCAGGGCGATAGCAGCAACCAAACCTATGGGGGTGGAATATTTCATATTCTTCTTATTAATGAGCAGGTTATCAATGGTCTGCTTACAAAAAAACAAAAGGACTACGGTTTGTAATCCTTTTTGAAGCAAATTTTCCTGAGGTTCGGAGCAGATTCGAACTGCTGTAGAAGCTTTTGCAGAGCTCTGCCTAGCCCCTCGGCCACCGAACCTTTAAGGTGGCTCAAAAGTAGTATATTCGGACTAATTTGCCTAAACTCG
>PSRA01000098.1 GCA_003175695.1 Bacteroidota bacterium
ATCTTTCATTCTAAAATCAAAGGAGGTACTCATGTTTGTACGACTCACTTTCCTCGATTTTCTTCCTCATCAGGTTGACAATGCAAAGAAAATATTTCAAGATGAGATTGTTCCGGTAGTTAAAGCACAAAGAGGCAATATTGGAATTTGGTTACTGGAGCCTACTGATCATGAAGATCATTTTATTTCATTAACTGAATGGGCAACACAGGCAGATGCTGACTCTTATGATTCCAGTGGCACGTATCGTGAGTTAGTTGACAAAATAAAGAGTATGTATCGAAGCAAGCCAAATCTAAAGACTTACAATATTGCCGAAACCAAGATTGTGACTACGCTGTAATGTAAGCTTCCCCTTGATTGGAATGAAGAGGATATGTTGTCTTTGGCTCATATCCTCTTTTCTAATCGAAAATTATTACCCAAAAATCGAAGGAAAAATGGCTTTGATCGAATTAATTCTTCAACACTGGGTTATTGTAGCATCTTTACAATGTAATCGAGCATATCCAAATCCATGAAAACCTAAGGGAACCTTTAAAACTAATCTTTTCCAAGTCCATGAAAACCCAGTACCCTGATCCATTCCTCTGAAACCGTAGAACCGTACCCGGATAATAGCAATAAAGCTTGTTAAGATATTCTTCTGGGTAAAAAGAGAGCCACTGTTAGGTGGCTTTTTTGTTTTTATCTTCACGTAAAGAGGCAAGGTAGGCAAAGGCAAAGAAAGCGAGATTCTTCCTCTGGGTCTTTGTGTGAAACATCTTTTCTCAAAGAAATCTTTGCAGTCTCTCCAGCAAAACTTCCTTTCCGAATGGTTTACTAATAAAATCATCGGCACCACAATAATTGGCTTCTTTGTTTAACTCCACAGCCGCGCTGATAAGGATGACGGGCTTGTTGCATGTGATCTGAAGACTCTTGAGTTTTCTGCAAATATCCGTGCCGTAAATGCCTTTCATGTTTATATCAAGGAGGAAGAGATCGATAAGCTGCAGATCACTTTGCTCGATGTCTTCACCATTTTCAGATATAACAATATCATATCCTCCTCTTTCCAAAATCCCCGAAATGAGATTTAATTCGTCAATATCATCATCCGCAAGGAGAATCTTCTTTTTCATGCGTGTAAATATGTATTCACTCCTGATAGTAAGTATTACTGAAACTTCTTTCAACTTACATGCCTTGAAGTTTAGCTTATTAGTTTACTCATCGGCAGATATTATTCAATCTATTGTAATTCAATTAATTGTACGAAAATTGAGAAACTTTTTGATCGGTTGACTTCAATTTTTCTCTTATCGAACCCGCTTCTGTGTGTAATTTTTTTCATATTGATTTTCGTTTGTCTGCAGGCTGACTCGTCTATTTTTAAAAATTAAACTACAATTGCATTTCATGAAACGTAGATTCGCGTTGTTTTTTGGTTTATTGTTTTTCGGAACAGGTACATTCTCTCAATCCGGTCAAAATACATACAGAGCTCTTATTCATCGCCCCGATGGACACACCATTCCTTTCAATATTGATGTTAAGCAAAACGGTTCTCAAACGGAATGGACAATAATCAACGGGAAAGAAAGAATTCCTTTAAGGAATTTTCGCATTGCTGCTGATTCTTTGTTTGTTGATTTTCCCGTTTTTGAGTCGCAAATCCACCTGTCACTAAAGAATAAAGAAAAGTTGGAAGGTTATTGGTTCAAAGGGTCCGGCACCGGTTACAATCTTCAATCCATTTCGGTTTTTCCCGACCAGGGATATCGCTTTAAAGGAAGTTCGTCCCACCCGTCGCGCAATATCTCAGGTCGCTGGGCGGTTCAATTCATAAAAGAAGATCAGACAAGCCGACCTGCTGTGGCAGAGTTTTCCCAAAATGGAGATAAACTGACCGGAACATTTTTGAACCGTTCGGGTGATTACCGATATCTTGATGGAATAGTTTCGGGAGATTCATTGTACCTGTCTACATTTGATGGTAGTCACGCATTTTATTTCAGTGCATCGATTGAAAGCAATGATCAAATCTCCGGTGGCCTCTTTTGTTCTGGCACTTCGCGGAAAGAGTCATGGTCGGCTACAAGAGATCCTAAAGCAAAACTGCCTCCGGATCCAAACGTTCTTGCCGTTAGGAACCAGGACGAGCCTTTGGTTTTTTCTCTTCCCGACCTAAATGGAAAACTGATATCCATTCGGGATAGTCAGTTTCTGAACAAGCCTGTAATCATCCAGTTGATGGGCTCCTGGTGTTCCAACTGTATGGATGAAACTGCTTTTCTGAGTGAGTTGTACAAGAAATACCAAAGCAAGGGATTGGTGATGTTGGCCCTGGCCTATGAGTACAGCACCGACGTAGAGCGCTCCAGGAAAAGTTTGGAAAAGTTCAAAGAACGTTTTCACATGAATTATCCCATCCTGATAACGGGCGTCACTGCATCAGATCCAAAATTGACAGAGAAAACTCTTCCTCAATTAAAAAAGATAGAGAGTTTTCCAACGACGATCATTCTCGACCGTACAGGGAAGGTTTTTAAAATCCATACAGGATTCAATGGACCCGCTACAGGATCTCACTATGAAGAGGAAAAAAAATATTTTCAGGACGCTATTGAGGAATTGCTTAACTAACCCTTAAGCGATTATGCCTTTACGTCATACGATTTGCACGACGACAGAAGATATTTGATTCATCTCTCAATGACTGGGCTCGTCCTCCACAAAATCGTTACAAACCACGCAGACAATTTCAATAAAAAAGCAACCTCTCTCTGATTAAATCCATTATCTTCGATTATAATAAGATCCTTACTCCAGGATAGGTTGAGTTTGTCGACTTTTCAAATTTTTCTCCCAAACTAAGCGTAGCCCCAGGTAAAATCAAGAAACCATTGAGATGGTTAAAAGAAAAAAAATTAATGCAAAATCTCAGCATCATTAGCCGATATCTGTATGCGGTAGCGATTGCCGTATTTGGGCTACAGTATTTTATTTACGGTGATTTCGTTCCCACCTTGTTTCCAGTGCCCGATACAGTTCCTGCCCGCATCATCTGGGTTATAATCATTGCTTGTGTCTTGATTGTAGCAGGGGTCTTCATTGCTGGAAAATTGAAATCCAGGCTCACAGCAACTATATTAGGTTTGTTTTTCCTATTCTTATTCCTGGTTCTTCATATACCCAAGATTGTGAGGTCCCCCCACGACGCGATTGCATGGACATCAGCTTTTGAAGTGCTGGCCATGGTGGGAGGTGCGTGGATACTGGCAGATACCTTGCCCTCGGTTGCTTTAGGCCAACGGGTACAGCCAAACGCTTTGGACAAAATAATTACTACCGGACCCTATTTATTCGCTATTTCGCTGACGGTTTTTGGTGTTCAACATTTCATGTATACTGAAAATATCGTGGCACTGATTCCAGGCTGGGTGCCGGGCCCAATACTCTGGTCATATCTGATTGGATGCATTTTCTTTGCCGTAGCGCTCAGTATCTTTCTGAAGAAAAAAACCAGGCTGGCTGCTGTTTTGTTAGGGACGATGTTTCTTTCATGGGTATTACTTCTTCATATACCCAGGGTGTTAGCCAACGTCCAAAAGCAGGATGAATGGACAAATGCTTTTGTTGCCCTGGCCATGTCAGGCATCTCGTTTACATTGGCAGCTGCCTTGAAGGAAAAAAATCGTTGAGGAAAAGTTTTTGCTACGACACTCTTTGCAACTTTAGTGACTATGAAGGGATGAACAAATAAAATTGATCAAAATGAAAAGATCTAAGTTATTTTTCGTCGCCCTGGTATGTGGCCGATGCCTCGTAGGCTGTCAGGCACAACCACCATTTGGTTCTGAATACCTCAAATTGGAAAAAGTGATTCCACTTGCGGGCGTCAAAGGCCGGATAGACCACCTTGATTGTAACGCGAAAGATAAAATCATCTACGTGGCAGCATTAGGAAACAATTCCCTCGAAATAGTTGGCCTTGATCAGGGAAAAGTCCTTCATAGTATTCATGGGCTCGACGAACCGCAGGGAGTGGCCTATGTTCCCCAGTACCAGGAAATTCTGGTTGCCAATGGCGGCAATGGAAAATGTAATTTCTTTAATGCATTAAATTTTCAGCCCGCGGGCACAATTGACTTAGGTTCTGACGCGGATGATGTTCGATATGATTCTGTCACCCAAAAATTATATGTAGGATATGGAAGTGGCGGCATTGCTGTGATTGATGCTGCTTCTCACCAGGTACTGGGAAAGGCCTTATTGCCCGTTCACCCTGAATCATTCCAGTTACTAAAATCAGCGAACAAAATTTTTGTAAACCTGCCAGACGCGAATATGATCGCTGTGGTGGATGCTGACAAATTAAAGATAATAGATAAATGGAAAAGGGATCACCTGTTAGATAATTATCCCATGACTCTTGATCAATCTGCCCACCACGTTATTATAGGATATAGGTCACCGGCAGTATTGGAAATAAATTCAGAGACTGGCAAGAGTTTGCATACCTACGCAATGGTGGGCGATGCAGATGATCTTTATTATGATGAAAGCAGGAAGAGGGCTTATATTGGCGGGGGAGAAGGGAGGTTGGATATTTTTCAGGAGGAACCAAATGGAAGTTATAAGGAAATCGCCAGCATTGAATCCAGAAGGGGAGCCAGAACTTCGCTTTTTGTACCGTCACTTCAATTATGGATTGTAGCTGCACGAGCACAAGGGAGGAATGAAGCATCGCTTCTTGTGTATTCAGTGGTGAAATAAATTGTCGTTTCACGCTTTGCGCGAAACGCCATTCCCAACCTGATATTAGTTCTAACTTTGAATCATGTTAAGAAACTATTTAAGAACCGCACTCAGAAACCTTCGTAATCGCAAGAGTTTCTCCCTCATAAATATCTTCGGATTGACCTCAGGTCTCTCTGCCACTTTGCTCATCGCTCTTTTCGTTTGGGATGAACATCAATATGATAAATTCATATCAGGTGGTGACCAGGTTTATAGAATTTACAATAAAGTTACCCGTGCTCAAGGCGCTGATGATGTTAGCGTTACGCCACCTGTTTTTACCGGCATTTTGCAGCGCGAATTTCCTTCTGTGCAGCAAACAGCAAGGGTGATGGAGCTGCCGGAAAACAAACAGCTATTTGAAGCAGATGGCAGGCAATTATATGAACAAAGCGGCTTTTACGTCGATTCCACTTTTTTTGAAGTCTTTCCGTTGAATTTTGAGTATGGTTCACCCTCAAAGGCACTGGACGGTCCATCCTCCATTGTTATTTCAAAAGCGTTAGCTGCCCGTTTATTTGGCAGTGGAGATCCGGTAGGAAGAAAGATAGTAATTGAAAAACAACCAGTCCTCGTAAAAGGAGTATTTGAAAAGAATCCAAAATTTCACCTTCAATTTGATTTTCTTCGCCCCCTCTCTGCCATTCCAATTCCGGCTGAAAGGATGCAAAGCTGGCAATGGCAACAGTTTTATAGTTATGTCCGGTTGAAGAAGGGATCAGATGTAAACGCAGCGGAGGCGAATTTCCAAAAGATCATTAAAGAAAGAGCCCAACTGAAAACAAGACCTGGAGGATTTATATACCTGCCTTTTTTTCAACCGCTGCAAGGCATACATCTATATTCAGCAAGCTTCAAATTTGATGAGGCACAAAGAGGGAATATTACTTATGTAAGAACCCTGATTATTATAGCCGTTTTCATCCTGATTATCGCATGTTTCAATTTCATTAATCTTTCCACGGCCATGTCCATGCGCCGAGCAAAAGAAGTGGGTGTCCGGAAAACTATTGGAGCCAGCAAAAAGCAATTGATATTTCAATTCATGGGCGAAACCATGACACTTGCATTTTTTTGCACCCTGCTGGCGATCATTTTGACCAGCTTTCTTATTCCCTGGCTCAACCATTTTACAAACAAGGACATTTCAATTTTTGCTTTTATTAATCCCCGCGCACTTTCTCTGGCTGTCCTTCTGATTGGGGTGGTTGGCCTGGTTGCAGGAACTTATCCAGCTATCGTCTTGTCGGGTTTTGATCCTGTAAAAGTTTTGAAAGCTGGGACATTCAAAGATCGTTCTCCCGGAAAGATATCCTGGTTACGACAGGGACTAGTCATAGTGCAGTTCTCTCTTTCTATCTTATTGATCATTTCGGCGATAATCGTATTCAGGCAAGTTGAATATTTACACAACAAAGAACTCGGATTTGACAAAGAGCAGATCATGTTCTTTCAGATGAGAGGCGATAACATGTCGAAGAATGTTGACGCTTTCAAAAATGAATTAATGCAGACAGCGGGAGTTTCTAAAGTTTCGATCGGTTATGGATTTCCGGGAGACGCGGTGGCGGGAGATGAAATTATTGTCGACCGCAATGGTCGCAAGGAAACTCAATCGGCAACCCAGCTGGCAGTTGACTTCGATTATATCAAGACACTTGGACTGGAAATCGTAGCCGGAAGAGATTTTTCAAAGGAGATGGCCACAGATCAGGATCATGCCTGGATCATCAATCAAACTGCCGTTCGCGATTTGGGATTCGGAACTCCCCAGAATGCATTAGGTAAGACTTTGTCATGGCATCCCTGGGATGGCAACAATCCTGATTCATTGAAAATCGGCAAAATTATTGGCGTGGTGAAAGATTTCAATTACAAGAGCCTCTATGACAAGATTGAACCGGCAGTATTGCAGATCTATCCCCTGGCAGCCTGGAAAGTGGCAGTAAAGTTGAATACAGCAAGTATCTCCAATACTATTGCGCAAGTCACAACTGTGTGGAATAAATTTTCGCCGGAATATCCAATTGAATATAAATTTCTCGATGAAAATTTTGAGCGAATGTATCGCTCAGAGGATAAACTGTCTTCACTGTTATGGATATTTACCGGTGTTGCCATCTTTGTCGGTTGCCTGGGGTTGTTTGGATTAGCGGCTTACACAGCGGAAGCAAGAATCAAAGAAGTGAGCATTCGAAAAATACTGGGCGCTAGTGCGAAAGGTATGGTTTTACTTTTATCAAAAGATTTTATCAGACCTATTATTATTTCTATATTCATAGCATCACCCACCTCCTGGTATTTTATGAATCAATGGCTGCAGGGATTTGCATACAGGCAGAGAATTGCGTGGTGGATATTTTTATTGGCGGGACTTTCAGCAATTTTGATAGCCATCCTGACAGTGAGTTACCAGGCATTCAGGGCCGCAAGAGCGAATCCGGTGAAGAGGCTTCGCTCGGAATAGGGGTGTAGTTCTTAAAAAGTTCAGGAATGGACCAAATTAAAAAAAATATGCCGATAAAGATATTTCGTTGAAAAATAAAACAATTTCGCTAATATAAATTCAAAAAAACATCCAGGAATTCAGGATTCCTTCAAAAATTAGTGTGAATTTTGCGGTGATTTTTTTCCCGACAATATGAAAAGAGGAATTCTCGCAACCACACTATTATTTGTTCTGCTTTCTTCTTACAGCCAGGATACGAAGACCAGTGGCAAAATCTTAGGTAAGATTATAGATTCAGCGACTAATAATCCCATTGACTATGCAACCATTACCATTTTTGCCAATGGGAAAGCCAAGCCGGTTACCGGTACCATGTCCGACTCGGCTGGGGAGTTTACGCTCACGAAAATTCCTCCGGGCAAATATAACCTGGTCATAGAATTTGTCGGTTTCCACACTGCCAGTTTAAAAATTAGCATTGATCAAAAGAATGAAGTAATTGATCTGAAACGGATTTTGATTAGCAAAAAATCCTCGACGTTAGAAACGGTTACAGTAACAGCGCCGGGTAAGCTGGTTGAAAATAAAATAGACAAACTGGTTTTTAATGCGGAAAAGGATATCACTTCTCAAACTGGCGTGGCAACAGATATCCTGAAGAAAGTGCCACAGATTTCCGTTGACGTAGACGGAAATGTAGAGTTGCAAGGAAATTCAAACATTCGATTTCTGATTAATGGAAAGCCATCCACGATTTTTGGAAGCAATATTGCCGACGTATTACAATCCATTCCCGCCAACCAGATCAAGAGTGTTGAAGTCATCACCAATCCTGGTGCTAAATACGATGCGCAGGGCATTGGAGGAATCATTAATATCATCTTAAAACATAATACCGTTCAGGGCATCAACGGAAATGTATCTTTAACTGCAGGGACCCTTATCCAAAATGGTTCCGTGAATGTAAATGCCAGGAAGGGAAAGTTTGGATTGAACGCTTTCATGAATGGGAATGCCCGGATCTCAACTACTACCTTAACCAATCTTCAGCGGGTGTCAACTGATACATCTACAAAGACAAGTGCTTTACTTCAGCAGGATGGAAGCAATGCATTTACGAGGCATGGATTTCAAACCGGGCTTGGCTTTGATTGGAGTGCCGACGAAAGGAACAGTTTATCAGGGGGCTTGAATTATTCAAATTTTGGCAACAAGTCTAATGGTTCCACCAACCAAATGGAGCAAATTCAAAACAATAGCGGAAATATTCTTTCAGACATTAATTCCATCATTAATAAAACCAGTGGATTCAGACAATACAGTTTCGATCCGAGCATAAACTTTAAGCACAATTTTAAAAATAAGGAACAGCAGCTTGAAATTGCTGCCGACGGAAGCTTTGCACACAACTTAATTACTTCCGGCAGTGATCAATTTATCCAACCACAAGATTCTCTGATTTATGGCACGAGAAACAATAACCCGGCGAAAGAGAGTTCATATGAAATGATGTTAGATTATGTTCAGCCGATTGCTAAGGATGTAAATCTCGGCATTGGAGGAAAATTCAGCGCATATAATATTTCGAGTATTGCCAATGCAACTGTGTGGGACGGGAATTCTACTTATGTATATGATACTGCCTTGTCAAACGACCTGAATTATCATCAAAAAGTTTATGCCGGTTATGCAGAATTAAATATGCCTGTTGGAAAACTCTTTGACATGAAGTTGGGCGGAAGATTTGAGAGAACACAGGTGAATTCTTATTATGCAAACGCAAAACAAACGATAGCAAATGGCTATAATACATTTGTCCCCTCGGTTTTCTTTATTAGAAAAATAGGAGAAAATCAAACCTTCAAATTGAGTTATACAATAAGGATTAACCGTCCGGATTATGGTGATTTAAACCCTTATGTAAATGCCAGCGATCCAAAGAATATCTATACAGGCAATCCATATTTAAAGCCGGAGGTTTGGGATCGGTTTGAAGGATCTTATAATTATGACCTGGGCAAGCTAGGTTCCTTCATGGTTACGTTATTTTATAGGGTAAGTCATGATGATATTCAGCCGTACATTATCTATTATCCTTCCCTGCAGGTTGGAGATACAACCTATACCAATGTGGCTGTGACAACACGAAAGAATATCGGGATTGAAAAAAACGCCGGCACTAACCTTTTCTTTGATTTGCATGTGAATTCAAAATTAAATGTGCGTTCCAATTTTACCTTTTTCTACAGGCACACAATTAATCAGGTTGACACTGGATACAATTCTAATAGTACGAATATGCGGTTTAATATCAATGCGTCTTATCAGTTTACGGGGACGCTTGCCGCAGAAGCTTTTGGGAACTTTAGCACACCGCGTCATGAGGCACAGGGACGATATCCGTCCTTTACTTCTTACAGTTTTGCCATCAGGAAGCAATTTTGGAACAAGAAAGGAAGCTTAGCTTTGACCGCGAATAACATTTTCGCCAAATATGTGGACCAGCAGACATATCTTTTCGGTCCCGGTTTTGTGACCAGTAGTTTTCGCAAAATTCCTTACAGGTCCATCGGAATCAACTTCACCTGGAAGTTTGGAAAAATGGAATTCAAAAAACAAAAATCAGAAGAGAATATCGAACTTAATGCGCCGCCACAATAGATTTCCGGCATGAAAAGCGAACTGGTAATTTTGCCAGGGTCGTTTTTGGGTTATTTTCTAAGTATGATTTGATTAATAGCTTGGGTTTGCATGCACGATCTCAAAATAATTTTCAGGTACTACGAAACAGATTTATTGAATGAAATAGTCAATGATTCTCCGTAAGGTCGTGGCCACCAGGACCAACCAGAACAAAATGCAATTCCAAAAAATTGGGCGGTCATCGAAGACCGCCCTAGGCTGGCGTGTCGCCGCCATAAGACACAAAATTCCAAAAAACCGAATAAAATAAAATTGGTAATTAAAACAGAATCTCTGTATTTAAAAAAAACTTGCAAAAGCTGAAAAGACTATTTTGCTCCCTTGCGATAAGCTTTTACATATTCCGCAACATCAACCATCGGCGCAACCCAAATCTCTTTTTCATTTTGCTTCAGGAAATCGATTAGCTGCCTATGTGCATCCAGGGAGACATTGATGTTATGGCCGCCACCAACACCATGAAAAAGAAATACAACTACTGAATTGGTTTGCATGGCACGTTTGACAATGTTGATCATTTGATCTCCGGTTTGTCCATACATCACAAAACATCCAGTATTAGAAAGATCAATCTTGTCAATAGTCGTCATCCCCATTGCCACTGATCTTGCTGCTTCGAAATCATTTTTCAGACTATCAAAATAAAGCGTATCTCCAATCTTCGTGTCACCACATGGAAATGCATAGGTTCTTTTTGTTTTTCCATCCAAAGCCTGCAGAAAAACATTGGTCATTCTTGCTTCATCAATCATTCTTCGCACTGTGTACTTGCTCAGATTATAATCAGGACTAACCCATTCCCGGCCTGGTAAATTTCCTACGCAAGGATGAAACAGTGTATGATTTCCCAATTCGTGACCTTCAGCTGCTGCTTTCTTCCAATCATTAAGCCGGTTTTTACTTGCCGGGGCAGAGGCAATCAAATAAAAGGTTGCTTTTAAGCCTAGTGAATCCAAGAGTGGAATGACATTATCGAGATGAACATCTAATGCGTCGTCATAAGTGAGTACTACAGCACATTTTTTATTATTCCATACTTTGGCATCCTGGGAAAATGTTATCGCTGGAATAAGGCTTACAATTAGAAAAAGCAACAATTTCATATTAAAAAGATTTCGTCTTTGAGTATGCGAATTCAATGATCATAAAATGTTTTTATTTAATCAACATAGCTTGCTACACCTGAATTGCAACTAATAATAGTAACGAAAAAAGGCCAAGGCAATGACGGCAGGTTTATTTTTTATCATGAAAGGTATGGGTTTTTATAAAATTTTTTAAAACCGATGGCCAGATAAATCAAACGCTCCAAATTCAAGGTTCAAAATATTCGAATACTTAACTATTGCGAAACCAGAATACGCAGAGAAGACGGGGGTACGCAAGATCATATGCTTGTCTCCGCGTCTTCTGCGTTTTCTGTGGTTAAATCCTATACCGGCAGGGTCTTAAAAATAAATTTGCGAAACCGAACGGTTGCACGTATATTTGCAACCGAATGGTTGCTTAAATCCAAAACCATACAAATGAGACGAGACATCTTTCAAGCAATTGCAGATCCAACAAGAAGAGCCATCATCGCGCTCATAGCCGTGCAGGCGATGACACCCAACGCGATCGCTGAACACTTTGACACCAGCAGGCAGGGCGTATCAAAGCATTTGCGCATTTTGACAGAATGCGAATTGGTAACGCAGCAACAGGAGGGCAGGGAAATCTATTACCAACTTCAAGTCAACAAAATGAAAGAGATTGATAAATGGCTGGAACAATTCCGCAAAATATGGGAAAAACGATTTGATCAATTAGATACATTATTGGTAAAACTTAAAAATAAAAAACCATGAACAGCGCAATTCTTTTCAACTTTCAGGTGGACAAGGAAAATAAGAAAATCAAGGTTGAAAGATCATTTAATGCACAACTTCCAATAATATGGCAGGCATGGACCGATGCCAAAATTCTCGACCAGTGGTGGGGACCGAAGCCCTGGAAAGCAAAGACTGTAAACATGGACTTCCGCGAAGGAGGACAATGGTTTTATGCAATGGTTGGTCCCGACGATGCTCAATCAGTTTGGTGCCTGGTGGACTACAAAACCATTGTTCATCAGAAAAGCTTTGCAGCAGATAGCTCATTTGCTAATGAAAACAAAGAAATCAATCGTAGTATGGCAGGCAGTCATTGGGAGACAGAATTCATTAGCCAGGCGGAAGAGACTTTAGTAAAGATATATTTGACTTTTGACAAATTGGAAGATTTAGAACAATATGTTCAAATGGGCTTTAAAGAAGGCTTTACAATTGGACTCGAACAATTGGATGAATGGTTAAATCAACAAAAACCTTAAACAATGAATACCTTAGCAAAATTGATCATCGCAAGTAGCGCACTTTCGCTGCTCTGCTTATTGCTGCTGCATTTTCTCAGTCCGGAATTTAAACCAAGCTGGCGAATGATTAGTGAATATGCTTTGGGGAAATATAAACCTGTGCTAACGGCATTTTTTTTAATTGGAGCCATCAGCTCAGTGTTGTTACCATTTTTACTTTGGAATGAAACGACCAGTGTGTGGGCAAGAATCGGATTGATATTGATTTTTGTTTCGGGAGTGGGAGGGTTCATGGGTGGTTTATTCGATGTAAAACATCCGCTGCATGGAGCCGCATTCGCACTTGGCGTTCCAACTTTACCCGTTGGGGCCTTACTGGTCAGTTATCATTTAATCAAGAAAGTGCCGTGGAAAAATCATTCATTGGGTATTTTGTTTTCTGCTCATTCCATTTGGATAGGCATTGTACTAATGGCCGTGTCGATGATAGTAATGATGAGCGGGTTTAAACAAGCTGGCATTCCCATGGGCAAAGACGCAACTCCTCCTGAAAGTGTTCCAGCCGGCGTAATAGCTTTGGCAGGTTACTTCAACCGATTATTAGTCCTTTGTTGCGCAATATGGGTAATTTTTATGGCGAACGTTTATCTATCAATGCCAGAGTCTGAATAATAGGAAGAAAATCCAGATTTTATTTTGGTGGTCGCGCGGCTCAAGCTGAGCCGCGCTTCAATTTTTGAACAAACTCCAAACCGGCATCAGTAATACGCATTATTTCTGTAGCAGAACGAAGCTCTTTATAAGGGTCGAAGCGAAAAGTGTGACAATAAATGGTTTTTCCCGCACCACGCACGCGCATTGAATTGACAGAGTAGGCGGCGTTCCTGTGGTTTCTTTCGAATATAGGTTACATGAAACTGAAAATATCATTAAATTATATTTTGAAAACTTTAGCCAGGGAATTATTCCAGAAGATTTGAATGTGCGTTGTCATAAAATAAGGCTAATGCTCAGACGCCTTTTTATATTGTTTGCATGTGCAGTTTTTATGAGTGATGTTCACTCGCAAACGAAGTCCACTCAAATTTGGACTGACTTTCAATTTGTGACCCCAATGCCTAATCGCTTTAGGTGGGACAATCAGCTTACATATCGAAATGATTTGAGCAGCCACCTGAGATGGGATACGTATGAATTGACATCCCTTGTCAGCAAATCCATCGGAAATCACATCGAGGCTATAGGCTACCTTCTTTTGGCTTATACAGACCAAACGAATACTATTAATACGGGTGAAATCAGGTTAGGCCTGGGTATCCGATATTTCGCAATAAATAATCCCCGGCTGAGGCTGGCGGCATTGCTTAGGTATGAATCGAGGTCGTTTTATAATTTTGACAGTTCCGTTTGGACGCATGATGATAGAATTCGGTTTCGTGCAGAATCGCTCTTTGCAATCAACGGAAGGAATATATCCGCAAGAGGAGCTTTATCCACACTGATTGATGCCGAAGTTTTCTGGACAACGGACAGAGAGGTTGACGAACGTTTTGCCAGCAGAATAAGACTCCGTGGAGGTTTTAATTACGCATTAACGGAGCGTTGGCGATTTCAACTCTTATATGCTTTCCAGGGTTCCAGGAATACTCTCACCAAGACGACGTTCAATACCAGCCAGCAAAATATCATTTGGTTACGTGCAATTTTTGTAACGAGATGAATGTCGCAGAGGACACGAAAACACAGAAAGTTGATATTAGTTGGCAACTAGCCCATCCCGGAATTTGTTCCCAAGGCAAGTAAGAGAACGAGGAACGGATTAGTTATCGCGTTTTGATTTATCTGGAGAATCTGTACTAATTTTTATAGAACGATCTGTTAGGTATTGTCTCTGATATAATTTGAGAATATATCGATGGCTTCGTACATGCCAAATCCGATACCTTGGGCAAGTTGATCTAGTTCAGTCATACTGTGGGTTAAAAATATGGAAACAGATTTTTTGAGTGGGTCTGCAGACCACCAGCCACCATATGCACCTGGCCAACCCACGGATCCAATTGAGCCGGCGCATGGCATGGATGCGTATTTGTTTTCTTTCATGACCACAGCAAACCCCAGCGCAAATCCATAATCTTCTCTGAAAATGGATGCTCCCATTAGTTTCGAATGTTCTCTTTGGAAAGGTGTCAATTGATTAGTACACATAAATTCAATGGTGTCCTGCCTTAATATGCGAATCTCATCTGAGCATCCATTTTCGACAAATATTTTTGCAAACTTTAGATAGTCGTCTGCGGTTGACCATAGTCCGCCACTACCAGCTTCAAATTCTAAATTGCCGGGACGTTCTTTGAAAGCCATTTCAGATGGAACGGTTTCAAGATTGATGACACTACCTGAATCGTCATAGCCAAAATTTGAGGCACGCCTGCTTTTTTTGTTGGCCGGAACATCAAAAAAGGTATCTGACATGTTTAATGGATGAAATATTTTTTCATCCATTACTTTACCCAACGGTTTGCCTTCTATGGTTGAAATGAGAATACCCAATAAATCAGTCGATTTGCCATAATTAAATATTTCACCAGGCTGACTGACTAACGGTAGTCCTGCTAATCCATTTATCCATTGTTCATTTGTGAGTTCTGAATCAATATCTCGTCCTAAGGCCTTGAAGTAATCTTCCTTGAGTTTTCCATTCTGAAAATCACCGTAAGTAATGCCAGTTCTGTGGGTAATTATATCGAGAATCGTAATGATGCGATTGGCATTTTCATATTGCCCATTGCTTTTCAAGACTTTCATATTCTTAAATTGAGGAAACCATTTGGTGATAGGGTCGGATAAGTCAAACTTCTTTTCTTCATATAACACCATTGCGAGTACGGAAGTAATGGGTTTTGTCATGGAAGCAATTCTGAAAATAGTATCGCTTGTCATTAATTCATGAGTTTCCAAATTTTTGTATCCATGGCTTTCCTGGTACACAAACTTTCCGTCTTTCCATATGAGGCAGGTGACACCTCCAAGCTTTTTATTATCTATTAGTTTTTGAAACATTTTTGGCTTTATCTGAAACCCTTTGAATTCTTTTGCAGCCTTCGATGATGGCGTAGCATGGAAGCCTTTCTTTGAATTCGAAAGCACCACCTCAGCTAGAATGGTACTTTATGTGATCGAAGCGTATGGGTTGATCGACTGTCAAATCTACTATGGAAATTTTGTGATTCAGGAAAAATTCTACTGCCGACGAAGAATCAAAGTATTCTCTGCAGTTCTGTTATAAACTGCACGTTTGAAGGAAAAGATTCCACAGGAATTGCCAACGATATTTTAAAAAAGAAGGGGAAAGTCCTGGTTGTTTGGGGCAATTCCTACCATCTTTCGCGCAATTGGAATCAACGATTAAGTGGCCGGATGATGACTACGAAAGCATTTGGATCGTAATTGTGCGGGCTCTAAAATTTCAATGAAAACAGAAAAAGAAAACCTGACGGCTTCCTCTTCGTGGGCCTTTTAATCTATAATAAGATGTTTTCTTCAACGTGGACATGATGTGTTGATGGAAATCCATTTGACGAGTAGTGAGCCAAAATATGGGAACAATGTTTGCTGGATATTTACAAACCTCAAAAAATTTATCTCATGCAAAAAATCAGTCCCTTCATTTGGTTCGACAATAATGCCGAGGAGGCAATGAACTTCTATCTTTCCATTTTCAAGAACTCAAAAGTGATCAGGGTTGCCAAGAATCCTCCGGGTTCACCGGGCCCCGAAGGCCATTTGCTTGTTGCATCCATCCAGCTGGACGGCCAGGAAATTATTTTGATGAATGGAGGCCCCGGTCATCCCCTGACTGATGCCATTTCACTTACGATAAACTGCAGTTCTCAACAAGAGGTCGATTACTATTGGAGCAAGCTTCTTGATGGGGGTGGGCAGGAGATAGCTTGCGGATGGCTCAAAGACAAGTTTGGTCTTTACTGGCAAGTTACGCCCACCATGTTGGCAGAGTTGATTGGCGACCCAGACAAAGCGAAAGCAGCTCGCGTCATGCAAGCCATGATGAAAATGGTCAAGCTGGATATAGGCGTACTGAAGGCCGCGGCGGACGGTAAGTAAGGCAACTTGGCTGAGTATTTCAATCTGATACCAGGTTTTTCAATGGTCGATTTGACGTGATTTGCCTGGTTAAGCGGGATAGCCCAACGACTATTGCCTAACTATTATGGTTATATGGAGTTCCAGCGTGACAAATTCTATTTACTTCGGTGTTGCTCTATGTTTTGTAATTTGAGGTTTGGAAGTATAATCGATATGTTACATAAAAATCTGTTGCTTATCTCTTTTTTCTCACTTGTAATTTCTACAGGATTTACCCAATCCAAAACCACTTGGCAAACGTCTTCCGCTGAAGAACAGGGTATGAACTCTTTGATTTTTGCAAAGGCAATAAAACAGGCTAAACAAGAAGGCACAAATATTCATAGTTTGCTAGTCATTAGAAACAATCATATTGTCCTTGATGCTTCATTTTATCCTTTCAAAAATACGTATGTTCACGACTTGGCTTCCGTTACAAAAAGTATTGTTTCGTTGTTGATTGGGATTGCCATAGACAAGAAATTCATAAAGAGCGAAGATGAGGCTATAGTTAAATTCTTCCCTGAATACAAAATAAAAAATGACACGTTACAAATAGTAACATTAAAGGATTTACTCAATATGTCTTCAGGATTTCAATGCAGTTGGAATGATGGAGAAAAAGAATTGAGAGAAATGAGGGCTACCAACGATTGGGTAAGATTTATGCTGGCATTGCCTTTTGCAAATTATCCCGGTACACAATTTTCCTATTGTAGTGGCAACTTTTATTTGCTGGCTGAAATTCTCCAAAGGACCACTAAAATGAATTGCCATGATTTTGCTGAAAGATATCTTTTCAAACCTATGGAGTTTGGAAGATCATACTGGCTCACAAATTATAAGGGAGTAAATCATGGATGGGGGGATCTGCATATCTCAGTTTATGATCTGGCAAAAATCGGGTGCCTTATATTGAATGAAGGAGTATGGAACGGCAAACGAATTATTTCAAAACAATGGATTGAGAAAATACAACCGTTATATAAAATTCAAAAAACGGAATCGTATGGATATGGTTGGTGGTTAGATAGTGAAAATCCTGATGAAATACAAGCCGTAGGAAGAGGCGGGCAACGACTATTTATTTTTAAAAAAAGAAACCTGGTCATAGCCACAAATGGCGGCGGTGGCTATGAATCTGGCGACATTGACAATCTAGCATTGGATGCTATTCAAACATATCAAAAAGATAAAGACAACGATTCCTTATTGGAGCAGGAAATTAAAAACGCAGCTTTACCTGATACTTCAAGCAAGACAATGGAAAGTTTTCCCGTAAATGAACTGGGCAAGATTTTTTTGCTTGATAAAAATGACCTGGGAATACAAGGTATTCATTTTGAAAAAAGGCGAACTGGTTACTATATCACACTAAATTCTGCTGATAGCGTTAAAGACGATCATCCGATTGGAATGAATAACCAATACAAAATTTCCAATGAACATACTTTTGATTTGCCAATGGCAGTTAAAGGAAAATGGACAAATGATACTTTATATGTTGACTACAACAGGCTATGCAGAATTGAAAAATATCAGTTTGCAATTACTTTTAAAGAAGGCAAATCAATCGAACTTAAGGTGACAGAAACTTCGAAGGGTATCAATCAAACTATAACAGGGAAAGCTTTGTGAATGGTATGAACGTTAAATCTGGCACATTCATTTTGAATTCTTTTTATATTGTCGTTGTGGGAATTTTAATTTAAATTGTTATTAGACGAACCAACATGGCAAATGATCCCACTAAATCTTATCTATTGAAAACTGGAAACTGGATGAGTTGAATGCGGAAAAATCAGAAATACTCTAATTTTCTTTTGATTCAATTTCCAATCTTGTACTTTAGCCAAACAACGTCGTTTGCAATCTTCTTTACCTGTTTTAGTTTTAATAGTGTCGCGCCGCCTTTCTTTACTTTTGGCTGAATCTCGAAAACTGTAGACGTTTCGATTGAACCATCGGCAATAGGAAGAATCAGTTGATGATATTCGTCAATGAGCCCTTCATTAAGAAAACTGCCATTGATATGGCCACCGCCTTCCAGCATTAACTTTCGTATTCCAAAAAGACTATATAATTTTTCCAATGCAATCCTAAGATCAATTTCCTTCTTGCCGGCAAAGATGTAGGAAACACCAATGTCTTTTAAATGCGCGAGATACGCGTCGGGTACCTTTTCAGTAAGAATGGTGATTACGTGGTCGCCATGCATCAAAGGCTTTTTCCATCCAAGTTTTGCGTGAGCGTCAATTGCTATTGCAAAAGATTTCGCCTTTGCATCTGCGATAAAATCCAATCGTGATTTTTCTCCGTGGCCTTTTTTCAGGATCGGTTTTAAGCCCTTGGTAAAATCTTTCTCCATTGTGGTCCTGCCAACAATCCACGCACCAACTTTGAAGGTGTCGTGCGCCTTTTCAAAATTTATTAATAAGGATTTAATTCTTGGACTATTGCCCCATTTCGCCGACAGGATTTTGCCGTCTACCGAGGTCATCATCAGGCAAATGATATAAGGACGTTTTTTCATAAATTCTATTCATTAAGAGGGAAATTAAACCGGTTTTAATTCTTTGGTTCCAGGTTCTATGAATCAAAAAGACTATAGAACATTCTACGCAATTCATTATGGCAAAATTAAGATCTTTGTGTTGAATGCACATTTCGTCGACTGCCAGTCATTGATGGATGCTCTCTTCGAACGTCGTGTGCAACAATTTTTGATATCGGTTGTGCGTGCCCGGTGGAAAACTTGCGCCCGAGCGCACCCGAGAGAGTGACATTCCGATCAAAGGTGGCAATAAAAAACGAATCATATTTCCATGTTCATTACCTTTAGGTAAATCATTTGAGTCATGACAACAATTAAAGAAAGGATCTACGGTTTAAATAAGGCATTTCAAAAATTATATCATGACGAGAGTCTTGACTTCTTTTCTGTCACGATTCCTCAAAAGTTCAACGAAATCAAAGAGGTGATTGAAAAGGTTATTGCAGGGCATCCAGAACTGAAAGGAAAATTTAGGGAGGTATCCGATATCGTCGATCCCTCATTAGACCTGATGCAAATGAAGGAAAAGCCTGATGTAGCAACCATGGATAATTGGCTAAATGGCGCAAAAAATAACTTTTCACGCGCTATTTGGAAAATTCATGACTTGTTGAAGCCGCAAATCATAAATGAGAATATTGAAAATTAATTTCTTTATTTATTCCATCTTCATTCTCGGAGTCGACCAATATATAGACGTCAATCGCGCACTTTAATTGGTGAGATTTCATTCGGGCATACCCAATAATTCACCAACAGTATTGGGTGAAGATTGGATGTCTCCATAGACTACTTGCCTAAGTCAGTTTCATTAACAACACGGTTATTGGATACGCATTCCTTCCACCAATCCAACCAACGCGCAGAGTCTTGTTTGAGTATAAATTGTAAAGCAAGATCACGTCTTGCAGGCAAAGTGTCTATTTGTGCTCTATCCAAATTGTGCTTCAATTGCGAAAGATTTAAGTCAGTGCAGTAAATCGGGGCTCCGGGCTGTTGTCTCCAGGAATCAGATAGTTTACCAATATCTAAAGAGTCAAAACCACTGTCGTTTACAAGAGAGGCTATAGCTTCCTTGGATTTTTCAATGTCACCCGAAACAGGCAAAGCAATTCTGTTTTTAGAACCTTTTGGAAGTCCAGCCTGAACAAGTGAGCCTGCCAAAATACTATTATAAACTTTTACAACAGTTCGTGAAAGGTGATTAGAAACCCAAACGCTTTCAACCATTCCCTTTTCAATTTCTTCAATTCGCCCATCCCTGATAGGATAGTAATTTGTCGTGTCAATGATTATCGTATTGGCAGCAATGCTGTGTCCTAATGCTTTTGCTAATCTGGGAATTTCAATGAAAGGAATTGAGATAATTAAGGCGTCAACATCATTTACTACGTCACCTTGTAAAACAGCTTTTGCTCCTGTTTCACTTTCTAATCCTCTCAGTTTTTCAATTCCGCTTGCGTTAGTCACTTTTACTTTGTGACCTGCTTTCGCGTAATGTCTTGTGAGGGAAGCGCCAATTTGTCCCGCTCCGATAATTCCGATTTTCATTTGTCAAGCCATTTTTTGCGGACCTAGCGACCTGCCGGAACCGCATGAGAAATACATGATTTTGCCTTATGCAATTTATCAATTTGTGCATCAACATATCGATTTCAAAGCCCCCTGGCGAGTGAAGAGATTTAATTTTGTGCGTTTTGGATGGATGAGAGAGACTTCCAGATAGTTACTTAGACAGCAATTCCAAACCGAGATAGGAATGGCATGAGACAAAGGAGGAAAGAAAATGCATACTAACTAACATGATAGAAAGTTACATGCGGTCATGAAAAATAAAACCCGGGACTAGTGCGGGTTAAGGGTGCGCCGGACTGGATGTTTCTCGAACCAATTCCTTGCCGATCTGAATTTGATTGAGCAATTAAGTATTTGATTTTCTTTTCGATTGCTTCTTGAAACTAGTTGACCATTTAGTACGGAAAATTGATTTCCAAGTGTCTTAAAAATAAAATTGCTTATGAAACCGACTATTTTTTTTGTCAAACTTCTTTTTTTAATAGGATTTACCCTTTCATGTCAGGCCGGATCTGCCCAGACCACCCCCGCCCACTTTGTCGGAACGCTAAATGACGCAAACGCGGCCCTGAATGCGCCGAACCTAAAGCCAGTGAAGGGGTGGTATGAGGCTTGGCTGAATAAAGATTGGAACTTGTTAACGCAAGTCCTCGCAGACGGGTTTACTTTCTCCAGCCCGCTGGATGACCATATTAACTTGAAGGCTGTAAAGGAAAGGTGCTGGTCGAACGCCTATAAAATGAAACAAGCGGATGTCGAGAAGGTAGTTGTTAACGGGGATAATGCTTTTGTAATCAGTACCGGGTGGACAACGGAGGGCAAATCATTCCGGAACTGCGACTATTTTAAGTTGAAAAACGGAAAGATCATGGCATATGAGTGTTTTTTCGGACCCGGAATCAGCTTTCCCAATTCGGGGAAATAGCTTAGCCGGGCAACAGTGATTTTTGGAACAGACCGCACACAAATGCAAGACCCCTCAGCAAAGCTAGGGGTCGTTGTGCCCGGAACAGGAATCGAACAAATTCGATGAAATGCAGTACGGTAAAGGTTTTCAGTCATTTCCGGTAAGTTCAAAGTAGCAATAGAGCAGCAGGAAAAGGGAAATTATAAGAGGAAATTCGAAAAACGAGTTTCAACTTATCAAAGCAAGGTTCGGAGGTATAGTGGAACTTATGGGCGCTGTTTGGGATCTTCTTGAAATTGAGACAAATAATCAGTTACTCAAAGTAATCCTTAATATTGGGCAAAGTTTCTCCCAACGTATCCAATAAATCTTGGTCATATCGATAGACCCTGTTATTCAACCGAAAGTATCTGCCTGTAAAAGTCAAGGCCACAATAGCTGTATCATTTTTTGAAAAAAAGAATAAAAGCAGTCTCAAATCCATTTGATTCGGATTGAAATTAACCATAGTGTTATTGTTCTTCTCCATTTTTTTTGCATAATCATTAACTTTCATTAATAAATTTCTACACTTGAAGCTGTCAATAATCGTGTATGGCGCTGCCTGAATTTGTATTAAAGAGACGTCCATCCTGATTTTGTAAAGCGCCTTGAAGTTCAGTGCAAAAACCTGAAAACTATCTGAATTTGGGACTTGGGCATCTGTGCTGATAGCAAACACCATTACGGATAATATGGATAGTGTTCTAAAGATCGACTGACGAATCATTTTTGCTGCGTTCTAAATTTTGTTTGAGTTTTTTTTCATGCCCCGAGTCTTTTCCATGTAACAAGAAAGGGATAAATGCGACGTATAAAAACTATCGGTTAATTTTACTCTTTCAAAGAAAGAAAAAAATGCTGAAATAAAGTGAACTACACGAATGATTTTTTAGACTATGCGCATGATTCTTCATTCAAAAACCGCATCACGCTTGCAAGTAGCAATAGCTGTGCATGCTTCTATTGCTTACAAACATTCAGCCCATCTGTTATAGAAGAATGGATTGAGGATAAAGACGCTGATACAGCGGTTTGCCCATTCTGCGGAATTGATTCTGTAATTTCTGAGAAATCGGGGCTTCCAATAAGTGATTCGAATTTTCTAAAACAAATGCAGGAGCGGTATTTTAATTAAACTAACCTGTTTATAACTCCATTTAATTCAATTTCTGAATTGTCCCTATATAGCCTTACGAGTTAGCCTATTTTCATTTGTAATTCTTGACATCTTTTGTAATTTCGCCGGACCCCCAAAAAAAAATTGTGAAACGCTCCACAAAATTTTTATTGTCATTATTAGGAATCGGGATTTTATATTCCTTGTTTAGACTTTTTTCAGGGCAAGGGGGTGGTGGTTTAGGTGACTTTTTTGATGCAATTGCGCTTACATCTCTTACGCTGTTTTTATCTTCTTTAACTATCATTCTATTCAATCTTCGAAATTTAAGAAAGCATTTAGACACGTTTGTCTTTCTGCTTCTTGCGCTTCCCATTTCAGTTTCCGTAATAAAAAATATTTTTGGAATCATACATTACAATAGGACGCCGGACTTATCCCATTATTACCCAAGACCTGTATCTTCAAAGGTGTTTTTAGAAGATAGTTCACGAATAGCAGTTCAAATCGATTCATTGATTGCTTTAAAAAATCGAAATACAGGTGGTACTAAGGTTGCAAATGCTTTTATTGATACGATAATTTATTCCCAAACAGGTGGGCAAATATTTGTTTCATACATCCGGAAATTTCAACCTAACGACTTAGGAAATGATTTAGACCCTGCTTATTTAACTGCTGATGAGAGGGACAGTATTTATTGGCATTTAAGGGACGGGACGCCAAATAATGTTATGATGAGTGGAAGTTATCACGACGTCGCAAGTCTAAAGAAAGAAGTTAGAAAATTCTATTTTAATCAATATAGCTTTATTGACAGCGACAGTTTAAAAAGTAATTTCTTTTGGAAAATTAAGAGAAAATAGAGAAACCGCTGCTATCAGGATTACCGCAAACATTATTTGCAACTCCTACCGTTAGTTGTAAATTGGCCCGCATAAAAATTTACATCCAATCAAACTGACAGAGCGTAGCAAAACAATATCAGCGAATACTTATGATTTCAAAGTTTAGGCTTATCTCATTGCTTTTTCTTACAACACAAGGAGCGTGTCAAAGTAATATTGCAAACCATTCTAAGAAGGCCCCAACATCAATTGATACTCTTTTTAGGGAAATTTCGCAACTCAATGAGTTTAAAATGGAACAAAAACGAGTCGATTCCATAAATAAAATTTCAACAATCCCTTTAAAACTCTCAATCAACATAGTTGACAGTTCCTTTTTAAAGGAAGATAGCGGAAAGAACATATCTCTTGCATTTATTACAGAAGATTATCCTTATGATCACAGGATACTGTATACAATTAAATTCGACAGGCTCAGCAAAAAAATTATTTCGATTCAAAAAGATAAAACGCAATTTGAGTCCGACGTGAGTGCACCGGCCGACATACCTCTTGACACAATACGTTTAGCTCCTCAGCTTTCAAAATAATTGACATTTAATACTAATTTACCAAATGACAAGAAGCTGCATGGCTCCTCAAAAGCTGCTAAAGAGGAGGAAAATTGTTGGAAACGGCTATGAGGCTTCCCGCAAACGGCTATGACGTCAGTAAAAACCTGCGAATTAGGGATAGCTAAGATCTCCTGTCTGAATTAAACTTCTAAAGCCTCTCATTCATGTTAAATATTCGGACAATAACTTTTTTTAGTTTGATGTATATCATTACTCTATTTGCTTGTAAAAAGAGCAATTCAGCTTCTCAACCGAAAAGTTTAGTTGGTACTTGGATTTGGTTCCAAACCTATTGCGATTGTCCCGGTCCTCAGACCACACCCGATAGTGTAGGTTATCAAGACATACTTACATTTAATTCTGACCATACTTGGAAAAGAGTTCAAAATAGCATTCAAATAGATTCCGGGACTTATCAAACGGGGCATGGAACATTTACAAACTACAGCCCGGGCGGAACTACGTGGAATTATGATAGTGTGAGCTTTTATAAAAATAAGACTAACGTTGGGTGGGACGCGTACCAAATTAACAGGGGGGATACATATTTGCACCATACCTTGCCGGTGGATTTTCTTCATACCTACTTTCCTCAAATGGATCAATGTGGTTAGTTAAGCAATAGCTTTGATTTCGCAATTCAGTGAGAGTATCTCATCGTGACAAAGTAAGCAAATGTACTGTCGGGATTGCGAAAACTTGCCTGTTGAGCAAGTGTCATGGAGTCCTTTGTCAATAGCTTAATCGTTGCATTCCTCATAAATATCAATGTGTCAGAAGGCAATGAAAATGAGATTATGTCAGGTGAAAAAGCCCATATCCCATTTAAAGGGAGGCCGCAAGAACCGGATACTAAATATTTGTTTTCATGGACAGAATCAATGTGCTGAAATCTAATCGTATCCGTCAATGCGCAACCGGAAGCAAGAATTCGAACAACTTGGTAATTCGAACCTGATATTGCAACAGTATCTGTATAGCGAAGCACCCACGGTGCCACATAGAGGAGGGGAGGGTCTGTGTATGATCCCGGAGGCAGAGATTGCCTGCAGCATATAATCAGGAACGTAAATAGAAATATGAATCTGACCTTACAGCAATGCATAGGTGCTCTTTTTCGATAGACACAATTTAATTAAATTAATTACAGAATTACCGTGCGCAGGATAAAACCATGTTAATTTCGGCCGCTAAAGATAACACTTAGAATCCGGAGATATGCCATTTGCAATTCCTATCTTCTTTTGTAATTTGGCTCGGCCAAGCGGATTAACGGAGATCTGAAAGCGCCCGTAAGGGTAAGACGGGTACTTAGTGGTTATCTTTGAAAATTTAAAATGCAGTCTCAATTGGTTACGAATTCAGTTGCAACAATCACATTGATAATTATTGGATCTTCATATGTGTGGCTTATTGTATTATGCAGAAGTTGGGTTATGAAAAAAAATAATTATCAAACATTATTTTGGGTCGCCATTGGACTCTCAATTTTAGGCAACATTTTTGGCTTTTTGATTTTTAAAAGAGGTACGGAATTCGGAGCATTAAACGGCCCATTACTTTCCTTAATGACCTACAAATTTCTTTACGATTGGTTCATTAGAAAATATGACAAGGTGCCCGCTTCGCCTTTCGATACATACATGAGTAATGACAGAACGCTAATGAAGGACGGAGTTTTAAATGCCGTTTTTGTATTAGTAAGTATTTTTTTTGTAGCAGTTGGAGGCCTTTTGACTCATGGTATATCATGATTCAAGACTCCCAACATTAGGCTTGCTGCGAGCATCATTTGCAATTCCTATCTTCTTTTGTATTTTGGCTTCAACTAAGCAGGCTAACGGAGATGACAAACTGCTCTTGCGTAATGAAGCCTTGGTCTTGCGACTTTTTTTAAAGACTTTCAAAATATATATATGGAACTTTTTGACAAACTATTCAATCCTAAGAGAAAGGACACTTTTCCACCCAAACCAAAATGGAAACCAAACTTGCCAACTGACATAGACCTGATTTATGAAAAAACAAGGTATTATACTTGCGACAAACTACAGTTCGCTATTTTTCAAAATGGGACCGTGACAATCTTTCCAGAAAGGGTGGACGATGTGGGATGTGGCGCTATTTCTTTCCTTGAAAAGATCTATAATTTTCATGCGGATTTTAAGCCAATGACAATGGGGGATGGAAATTATCTTATTGGGTACAGCCAACCTGCTTTTAGCACGCCCCAACCAAAAAAGTGCTCATTAGAGAGGTTATAACTAAACCTAAATGGAAATTTTGGCGGCATGGATAAAGGCCACATTCTTTGCATATGTTTGGACTGTTCTCAAATAAAGAAAATAAGGATTGTCCCATCGACAAGGAAACTCGCTTGTGGATGGAAAATGCTTTTTTGTGGCTTGCGGGACAGTTTGGACAAAAAAATATTGCGACTAAGGCAATGCTTTATCCGACTCCTGAGCATTTTCCAATTCGCTATGACGGTTCCAAAGACTCGCTTTTAGAAACAGCTAAGATTATTGCCGATCAAATGGAAATCAATTTTCATGAAGTAAATATTGATGTGTACGAGCAGAATATACAAGAATTTACAGGTGATTTTGGCTATCGTATATGGACGCAAGTCGAAAAAGATATCGATAACGGCCTTTCCTCAGGCCTATATTTTGAAAAAAATGAAAATGGCCAATATGAAATCTTAATTGAGAAGAAGAATTTGTCTGATCCCGAAAAGTTGGTGGCTATAATAGCACACGAATTTTCTCACATAAAAATCTTAGGAGAAAAGCGGCTTGATTTCAATGATGAATCATTGACTGATTTGACTACTGTTATTTTTGGTTTGGGGATATTCAATGCAAATTCCGCATTTAAAGAGCACAGGTCTTTTGATAGTTATGGTCATAGTAGCACGGGTTATTTAAAGCAAAGAGAGTGGGGCTATGCGTTGGCGCTGTATGCTTTTTATCGAAATGAAGAAAAATCTAATTGGCTTAAATTTCTGACGCCAAACATAAAGTCTGATTTTAAAAAAGGTATGGATTTTATTAATGCAAACAAAGACTTGATTTTTCAGGAGAAATATAAAGGCGGCTAAGCTCAAGCTTGCAGCAAACGCTATAACGTGCATAGATTCAAATTTCATTCGCATGACCCTTGATCAGCTTATTGAAGCATATAAACAAATGGCTTCTATCTGCTATGCTCCACACAATTACTTACCTACATATGGCAAATCACATTACGGCCCCACGAGTTACGTTAAGATTGACGACAAGGGTGGCCTGTTCTCTATTGCGTTGCTTAACGTCAGGGGTAGTGCCTTTTTCCAACTTCAAATGCGTAAGATATTCGTAAGTGCGCTTTCGATTGTGCGGAGAATAAATAACAAGAAAAAGTGATGTTGTGCCGTCGTTGTTTTTCTTTTCATTTAGAGTTACGCTCATAGTTGGCTTGGATTGGTTCGATGTGAAAATAAGCAAAATTTTTATTTCCGACCAGCAATTAGGCAGCACAAATAGCGAAAACAAAGGAAATGAAGATCCTATGAAAGGAAATTAACTAATTGAAAATCAATATACATTAAAAAAAAAAGGCCGGTCATCGACCGGCCGTTGTGCCCGGAACAGGAATCGAACCTGCACTCCCTTGCGAGAACCAGATTTTGAGTCTGACGCGTCTACCAATTCC
>PSRA01000007.1 GCA_003175695.1 Bacteroidota bacterium
GTAGCTGATACAAGGTAAATCAGCGTGAGTTTTAAAGTCTGTTTCATAACCAGGTTTTTATTAGTATTTGAGAGTTGTTTTAGCTTGATTTTTTGCGATAGAAGACTTGTGAGAAATTGTATTTGAATGAGAATTGAATTTTAGTCGCGTGTGAGCTGAAGCCTTCAAAACTGTCACGCTTTCCATATTGTACTTCCGTTGCCACCATGGTATTTTTGAAAGGGGTAAGGACGAATGTTATAGTGGCGTATTGACCCATCTTATATGCTGTCGGAGATGCAAAATCCGTATTACTGATATGGGTAAACGAGTAGCCTAATGTCGTCGAAAACATGTCTGTCCAATAATGTTCGACGTATGCGCTGACTCCCAGTACAGGCAGGGCTTTCCCTTTTATCGGAGTAACCACATTGGCCGGATCATGAAGCACGCCAACATCTACCGGCGCATCGTTCATGTAGTTTTCCACGCCTTCGCCATAAACCACTGATCCGCGGAATGCATCCATTTTGTTGAAATTCAATACTGAACTCAAATGAAGACCCCAACCTACGACGCTACCGCTAATATCACGCGTCGCTGATTTTGCGGCGTCCTCCCACTTGATGTACCGAAGCATTCCGGCCAACTGAACATGCCCCCACTTTCCGCTCTTTTTAAAATGGGCAGAGAAATCCGGTAAGGGGAAACGGCCTTTCACACTATCCAACTCAGTACGACCCGAAAAAGTTCCCTGGTCTGCACTGGCTCCCGGACGTTCCAAAGCAAGGAACAATTCATTTTCACCTTGCATGGCTGCATACCTGATTTGAATATTTCTGAAGAACACTATCCCGGTAGGCCCCCAATACTCAACAGTGTTTGGAAATACATCTCCATCCATAAAGGGCGTGTTTGTTTGACCAACTAACCACTTTCCAATTTCACCATAAAGGTGCCTTGGACGCATGGTGGTTTGTCCTTCATCTACACCGACACCAAACATATCAAATTCAAAAACTGTTTTTAATTCTCCTATCGGTGTAGGAATCCAGCCGCGTACTCCGAGACGTGATTGTCTTATACTGAAAAATACGTTTCCACTCGGTGCAAATTGATTAGGAGAGGTTGGCAATTTTGTGACGCGCAAGGCATCAAACCAATTCGGATTGATCTGATCGACATTGTATCCTGCATCCGTCATGAGGAAGCCATACACTTCCAGGCTCCTGACTTTAGATGTGTCATCCTGGGCAAAAGTAACTACAGTCATAAGTAAGAAGACCGAAAGCAGTTGAATTTTCAATTTCATATTGAGAGCGATTTAAATGGTGTTTGTATCAGGCAAATGTTGACCGGAAAGTATTCCGTCCGGTGATTATTTTCGTCTATATATATCCGCTATAATGCTTTTTTGAAAAGGCAATCTGAGTCAACCAGGCATCAAAATGGAAAATTGAGCTTCAGGTATTTTCGTTGGCCCGGACTTATGAATATTCCGTGAGTAAAAGTATATATGATCCAAACAAATACATCACCAGGAGTTCGTTTAACCGTTAAGTACTGCGCTGGCTGTTCTATTTAGGCAAATAACATTTCAAACATTGAATATCTTTCAGTTGTGAAAATCGGTCGTGGGCGTTATTTTATCTTGAACCGCTAGCAATTGAGAAATTGATAATTGCCAATGAAGAGATGTATTCTGATTTTTTGCAGTACGATAATTTGCATCAGTTCGTTCGCCCAGATTCTAAGGGATACTATATTCTTTGCCAATGGTACGCAGATCATTGGCAAGCTGAAGAAGATCAGGGTTGGAGTAGTGACATTTGATCCTGACGATGCTAATGATGTTACTGTTAATGTTACGAAGGTAAGGGCCATATCTGCCGTTAGGACTGTATTCCGTGTCGAGACCATCAGGCAACAAGTCTATTATGGTAAGTTGTTACCACATCCTAACCGGCAATATCTATATGTTATTCAGGGAACTGACACATCAGTTATTCATATGCAGGAAATATCAATATTGTATCCTTATAAAAATTCCTTCTTTCAAAGATTTTCCGGCAATGTTGGTATTGGATTTACCTATACACGATCAAGCGATTTCGGTCAGGCAAACTTTAATACAAAATTGGCCTATACAGCCAAAAGAACAGAAACCACTTTGTCCACTTCGGGAATTTATACTATAAATGATTCAACTATCAGACGTGACAGGCAAGACATCAGCCTCAAAAACAACTATTATTTCAATCCAACCTGGTTTGGAACCGTTTTTATTGCCTATCAGCATAACCTTGAGTTGGGATTGGACAGAAGATTCCAGGAAGGGTTTGGTATTGGAAACAAATACATTACAAGTAAGCACGTATACGCATGGGCGCGCACCGGGCTAGCTTTTAACCAGGAAAGAAATATTGAAGGGATATCAACTGGAACTTTGTCGGAAGCCCTTGGCCAAATAGAGTTTAATTTCTTTCGGTTTATAAAACCAGAGATTAATGTTACCATATCCCAAACCTTTTATTATGGGCTAACACAAACTGGTCGAATTCGTAATGACGGAGAGCTGGACTTTTATTGTCAAATTATTAAGGATCTTAAATTGGATCTGACCTTTTACAATAATTTTGACAGCCAACCACCTGGTGCCGAAAGCAGGAAATTCGACTTCGGCATTGTCTTTGGCCTCAATTTCACCTTCCAATAGACTTCGTTTGAGTTTAACTGTTAAATTCGGGATGATCTTTGCCTTACGAAAATTAATTTTACCCATTGAAGTTTCATCTTATTATTTGTCTGCCTGAAATTCAATCTGCCGAATAAGTAATTGCTGCCTTTACCCAAAGCCTTTGAGCATCAGATTTTAAACAGCAGCGAAATAAATCCCGAATCATGAAAAAATTATTGCTACTTATTGTTATTGCATTTGCAATGATTCAGACCGATGCCCAGTATACGACCAACAAAGTTGTCGGGAAAAAGAATGAAGCATTAAAAGATAGTTTGCAAGCCTTCGATTACCCATATATGTTACCAATTTGGGGAAAGCAGGTAACAAAGAAGGGATTCAACTTGCCCTATTCAGCAGGAATTAGTGTTCAATATATTTGGCAAAAGTCAGACATCGTTATTAATAACCTGCAGGTTGGGTTTAACAACGGACCCTTATACAATCTTGATCAAATAATTCGGTTTGACAAATCGCAGGCAACTTCAAACGGCGTCAATGTTAGGGCTGATTTCTGGCTACTTCCGTTTCTAAATATTTATGGCATCTTCGCGCAGTCTAAAACCAGCACGGCTATCAAGGCCGGGGTTTATGTTCCAGATAGCAGCAATACCTGGAATCGGATTTTGGATATTAATACCAAAGCAAATTTCAATGGAACTACCTATGGGTTTGGTTTAACTCCAACGATGGGAGTAGGTGGGTTTTTCCTGGCACTCGACATGAATTTTACCTGGACCGATATTCCTGAATTAAATAAACCGGCATTTGCATATGTATTTGGTCCGCGATTCGGTAAAAATTTTGTGTTCAAAAATAAACCTCAACGCAACCTTGCTATATGGGCTGGTGGATTTCGAGTAAAAATAAATTCCGGGACTACTGGCTCACTTAACACGAGCGACCTTTTCCCGATTGATCAGTGGCAAAAGAAAATCGATACTGGCTATACGAAAGTTGCCGCCAGCCAGCAAAAAGTGGATGCATGGTGGGATGGTCTTACACCTGTGGAACAAAAAAATCCGGTCAATATTGCAAAACATAATACTGCGAATGCTGCGCTGGCTACAGCTGGTAGCATTTTGAATGCAGCTTCAGGAGCCGTATCAACTGTTGGCAATTCGACGGTCCAATATTCTTTGGACAAAAGGCAAAAGGACCTGTGGAATTTTATTGTTGGAGGGCAATTCCAAATTAATAAGAGTTGGATGATTCGTGCAGAGTATGGATTTCTTGGTTCGAGAATGCAGTTTATCGGTGGATTGCAGTGGAGGTTTGGATTGTAGCATTTTTTTGACGCAATGGAGCAAGATAACACTTTCCCATCGGTGCTCCTTTGTGCTTCCTTTACGGAAACGGCTGCAGTCCTGTAATAATGTGCGACGATAGCGAACTAAGGTGCGCAAGGATTCCTGTTCATCATCAGGCAGATAAGAAGTCTTCAATAATCCGCAGCTATGCAATTTTTGAATCCACATCGCATTATTTTCGTCTGTTTTTCTGCCCGACACATTTTTTACATGATTGGCATTGACCAGGTAAACCTCAAAACCATTACGAGTCAGCATGGTGAATAACGGCTTCCCATATACACCCGTGCTCTCCATCGCTACTGTTTCAATTTCACAGTCCTGCAACCATCTAATTATCTCAACAAGATCGCAGGTCATCGTTCCAAAACTTCTCACCCCTTCAATAGCTATCACTTCCGGCACGGCTAACATGTGTTCTTTGTCTGAAATGTCAATGCCCGCAGAATAGAGGTTTACAATCGGCATTTCAATAACATTTTTCGCTTTTGTCTTTTTTGATTTTACTTTGTGCATAGTATAATTTTTAAAGAAAAAGCTCTTTGCCTGGCCGCCTAATTAGGTTATTCTTTTATAAGACCTCCCACGGTCAATTGGAAACTTAACGAGCGGACAGAACCAGACTTTGCGATGATTTACTTAATCATTGACGTAAATGGTTTCGCTGCAAAGGGGCTTTTCTCTTACACTAAAGTAAGTCTCAAGTTGTTTCAAGCGAAACATCAGGTCGCTTATGGGGAGACTTTGCGTGAAACAAATTCGGCGGGTCAGATATCTAGAAAGAAAAAATAATTGCCGGCCACTTTGACCGGCAATTATTGCAAATACAATATTTACAAATTGGCGCTGCAATCCATGATGCTTAATGCCCGAAAGCAAAGGTCAATCCACCACCCAAACCAAATTGTAACATCGTTGAATAAGTGGAAACACCTGCTCCTGCACCACCCGTTCCAAAATAAATTCCTCCACCAGCACCCTGAACTGCCGACATCAACTGGGTCTGTAATTTAATACCTACTCTTTCACTTGCCCAGATATTAACACCCAATCTCAAACCCCATGCAAACTTCGTCGCGGACAATGTGGCGTTGTTATTGTCAGGATTTTTTGAATCAAGTATCGCAACCCCTAAAGAGAGGCCACCATAAGGCTCCACTTTGTCATTCACTTTCATTGACCGGCTGCCCCCCAGCATGATCCAGTTTATAGCAAGATCCAAATTTGCATTTTTTGCTCTATTCGCGTTATAATCGAAGTAATTTACCGGCGCATGTGTATCTTGTCTTAAATACATCAGTTCCATCCCATAGGTTTCATGCAACCTAAATTCCAGGCCGGCTCCCCAAAGCAATCCACCCTTTATGGTGCCGTTAAAATAGCTGGTTGTGCTGTAATACGACTCCACATGATCATCGAATACATAACTACCATAAGCATTAAGTCTAATTTTTTGCGCGTTGAGTGAAGAGACAAAGACTGTGGTCAGGACCAGGTAAAACAGTATTTTTTTCATTTTGAATTGTTTATAATGTAAAAAGATCACTTCCTGGCAATTAGTTTTTAGAGCCCGGTTCATGAATAATGAAGAATGCAAATAAGAATTAAAAGTAGCGCATTGAATTGCATTTTGGAGGCGGGGAAAGAGTTTAACAGTAAACTCTAACCGTTGTTGCTACCAAGTGCAGCGGAACCTTATTCCTTTTTTAGTTTGAAGTTGGATGCACTTCCGGCGTTGTATTAATTAAGGGATTTCATCTATTGAACTATTTCCCAAAGTTTGTTTACTCACGATATTTCGTGACTTGCTTTTTTTTTCGTGAGTTTCATGTTGCCACAGTATTACGACGACTAAATCCTCAAATTCTAAATTCCATAATAATCAATGCGTTGAGTCGTATTTGTCCCGCGCAATAATAATGGCACACTAGTTGAAAATGGTTATTCAACGGAACCATTAACCATTAACCTGCCTATCTTTTTCAAAATGTATTATTTGAAACTAACTGGAACAATCCCGGAGGGCAAACAGAGGGAATTTGAACAAACCTACAGGTTTATGATAACTCAAATACCTGAGACCTGCACGGGATTTAATATTTCTAGGGATGTAATGAACAATGCATCTTATCACATTATGTCATACTGGAAGAATGCTGAGGCTTTGCGCTCGTTCGCAAAAACTTCCATTTATCAAATGCTTATTGGCGCCTTTAATACTTTGGGAAAACTGAGGGAATTGACTGAAGGCCAGATGACTGAATCAATTAACGGCATTCTTTCATGAAAATACTTTTTATCCAACCCGTTGGCAGCTATGATTCCTTGCCTTAGATCGAAATTAAGACGGCTCTAGTTTCTCGTTATGCGATGAGCGAAAGCCGGGGCAGAATTTTGTAACCATAAACTTTTTCGTATGATCACGCCAACTACTGTTTTGACCGAGACCAGATTTTCCAAAGAGGCCATTGAACAGCAACTCAGGAAAATTATTTGCGACCCAATCTTCGAAGGGTCCGAAATTCTAAAGCGCTTCCTCAGTTTTATTGTGAACGAAACATTAAGCGATCATGCCAACAGGTTGAAGGAATATACCATTGCGGTCAATGTCCTTGACAAACCTGCAAGTTTCAAACCCCAGGAGAGTGGCATCGTTCGCATTCATGCTGGCAGGCTTCGACGCGCATTAAATTATTATTATGATGAAAGAGGTATTCTGGATAATATCCGTATTTCGATACCCAAGGGCAGTTATGTGCCCGTTTTTGCTGAGAATGACGATAATTTCAGCTCCAATTCCAGGGTAAGAAATAAATCAGTCATAATCGGTGTTGCACCATTTAAATTTTCATCCAGCGGTGAAGATCGGAATTCCTTCGCTGATGGAATTGGCGCACAATTAAGCACGGCCCTTATGAATATTGAAAATTTATCTGTGGCAGGCTATTATGTTATGAGGAGCCTGTTTTCCAAACAGTTAAGTCTGGAAGAGATTGCCACACATGTGGGGGCCCAGTATTTGATCACCGGGGACTTCCAAATTATGAAGAATAACCTGAGGCTGCATATTCAACTTATTCGAATCAGGACGAGCCAGCTCATGTGGAGCCAGATGTATGAAAGAAAATTCTCCCAGGAGAATCAATTTGAAATTCAGGATGAAATCGTTCACCAGGTAACAAATGAATTTGAAACCCTGGCAATCTGATCATAACAATCTCCATTATTTATGTCGCATGGATCCACCCGGCCTGGTAATGTTTACCACGGTGGGGACATGCGACATTATGGTAATGGCCCCTTTCTAACCTAAAATGGCGATTTCATTTATCCGTTAAATGATCTGAAATAATTTTTAAAGCAATAACCAAGCGATTTTTCTAAGAACTTTACACGACAATCAAATCTTCAACATGAAAAAGCTATTGACCCCACTCTTTTTGTTTATAATTTATTCTGTATCCGCACAAACAACAGACGACATCCACCTGGTTCAGGCAATGTATGGAAAAGATAAGCGTGACCTCATGGAAAGTTACATGCAATTCAAAGATTCTGCATCTGCAAAAGCTTTCTGGAAATTGTATGATGGCTATGAATTAGAAAGGAAAAAATTAGGACAGGATTATATAGCTATTCTGCAGAAATATTCGGACAACTTTGAAAAGTTAGATGACGCGAAAGCTGATGCACTCGTTACCAGGATGGCAGCGAACAACCAGGCTTATGAAAATTTGTATTCGACCTATTATAAAAAGATGAAACCAGTAGTCGGAGCTTTGAAGGCTAGCCAATTCTTCCAGTTGGAGTCTTACCTGCGAAGCGCAGTAAAGATCAGGGTGATGGATGATATTCCTTTTATTGGAGAAATTGATCGGAGCAAACTGAACACGAAATAGAAGATAGTTTTCAATTCAATAATTATTTCTAAAACCAAAAGATGCATATGCGAATATTAAGATTAGGGTTTGCTATTGCTACTATGTTTGCGATAGCAAGCTGCAAGAAGCTACCTTCATTTGATAACCTGTCGAGCGATTTTGTAGTGATAACGCAATATGACAAGAACGCTAATTTCAGTTCTTACCACACCTTTGCCATCCGGGATACGATCCAGGTTTATACCGGCAATCCGGATGATTCAATCTGGTATGACGCCAATGCTCAATCGATTCTTAATACAATCAGGACTAACATGAAAGCTTTTGGGTACACTGAAGTCACTAAGGACCAGTCTCCTGACCTGGCTATAATGAGTACCGGAATCAGAAATGTAACTGTTTTTGCTATACCTCCGGGCTGGTGGTGGGGATATCCGGGGTGGGGTAGCCCTTGCTATTGGGGTTGGTGCGGTGGCTGGGGTTATTGGTATCCTTACTATTATACAGTTACCGTAACCACGGGATCTTTCATCACTGAGATGATAGATTTGAAAAATGCAAATGCAGCGCACAAACTGAATGTGGTTTGGAGTGCTCAGGGTACTGGGCAAATTGGGTCAAGTACATCATTTATTGTTGACCAATGTATCAAGACAGTTAACCAGGCATTCGTACAGTCGCCTTATTTAAAAGGAGGACAATAAACTAACAGTTAATCTTATTAATTATGAAAAATATTATAATAATCACATCATTTGTTCTCTTTGGCTCGAGCGGTTTTGCTCAATCGCCTGGCACTCACCAATGGTATGCGAATTGGAATTGTGGGTTCCCCGTAGGAAATAACTTTGTAACATCCTTCTCGGGTTTGGGCTTCAATTT
This sequence comes from Bacteroidota bacterium, assembly GCA_003175695.1. Classification (GTDB taxonomy): domain Bacteria; phylum Bacteroidota; class Bacteroidia; order Chitinophagales; family Chitinophagaceae; genus Puia. The sequence continues at coordinate 8,790 of PSRA01000007.1, forward strand.
GGGGTATAGTCACTTTATCAAAGAAGATTTTGCCGTGGGCATCGATTTTGGCTGGAATAACTATTATGAATATGCGCCTCGCCAAACTTGGCATTTTGATGGCGGAGCGGCCACTACGGACCTTTACAAATACCTCTATACGTTGCCGATTATGGCGACAGCAACCAAGACCTTCCATCCCAGCCCCATCTTCAAACCTTTTGTTCGCCTGGGGATCGGAACGCAATACAGTGAGCAGAATATTTATTATAACGTATTTCAGACCACGAACACAAACTGGGGCTTTGCTGTTGCCCCTGAAATAGGAACGTTGGTGCAGCTGCAGAAAGATATACCCTGGAGTCTTTATTTGGCCATTAAATACAAATACGCCACTAATTCAGCAACGAATTTTGGAGTGCATGACGTGCAAACGATCAATTTTGCAGTTGGTATTGCCTGTACTTTTAAATAAGCTTTTAGATCAATTCTCATAAGCAGTAGTTTTGGTTATGCCCGGGTTTCTACCCGGGCTTCTTGTTTTATGCAGAGCTCGTTGAGTTGACAGTTGTTAGCAGGCAGACTTTAAATCCAAGCATTTGTGTCTCACGCTGGCAGATTGTCTTTAAGGACTGCCAACAAACAACTGTCAACATATTTGCTTCAAATCTTTCCGGATTAGAGAAAGCGAAGGTCTCCTGCAAAAGTCTGCTGCGCGATCTTATTGTTTTTGATTACGAAAGTATCTGTTCCCAGCGGTATAACAAGAGAGGGAGTTTTAGCATGCCATATTATGTAGGCCAGGTCTTTGTCGATGACGAATTTGTCGAGGGAAAAACTGGAACCTTCCACTGGAAAATGTTGCATTAGACCTTTGAAAAATAGTTCTATTTCCGCGAGGCCTTTATAGGTTTCAGTTTGAGTAATAAAAACTGAATCATCCGTATAGTCAGTCATCAGCACCTTCAGATCATTTTTTTGAAAAGATCCGAGGTGTCGGCTGATTATAGCAGCGATAACGTTACCAGGTTCGACCTTTTTGTCTTTGCTGTCTGAAATAGTCAATGAAATTTCGGTTGCGCGGTCTGTTTGTTCTTGCATTTCTGCTTCTGCATTTTTCGTGCTCATAGATTTATTTTTTTCAGAATGCAAATCTACTTGCATGTAAATGTCTCAGATAGTCTATAAAGTGAAGAAAATCGACCCGACGGTTCAAACTGCTATTGCTGGTTCAGCTGCAAATTTTTGCCGGTATTGGAAAGGAGTGTGGTGAAATTTCTGTTTAAAGACCCTGATAAAATGCGATACGTCCTCAAACCCACATTCAAAAGCCACCTGGTTGACCGCTAGATTGGAGTTAATTAACTTTTTGTGAGCCAACTCAAGCCTTTTTTCTTTGAGCCAGCTTGCCGGTGCGGAATGAAAGTAATTCCGGAAGGCTCTTTTAAATGAAGAGAGACTCATATGGCACAGGCGCGCATATTGCTCCAAACTCAAATTATACGCATAGTTCTCTTCCATTACCTGTTTAAATTGGAATTCTCTATTTTCAGTTAGTGAATGAAAATAGTTGATAAGGATTTTATTTTCTCTGCTGGTTACCAGGCTCAGGAGTAATTCCTCAAACTTAAGTTTCAGCAGCAATTCATCTGGTTGATCTGGCAGCAATAAGAAAGCCCGGATGGATTGACCATAATTATCCAGGAGTTGATTTCCAGCGATGCGTATGACGCTGTCCTGGTTGGAGAGATCTGTAAAACCCTTGGAGCTGATGTAATTTTTTTTCAGGAATGAAGTGATAAAATCATCCGGAATGAAAACGAAAATGGCACAGAAATCACCGTCGAAGAATTGATGAGTCAGGTTGGCTCCTTTCTTTATGAAAAGAATTTCACCTTCTTCAGCTACATATTCCTGTTGGATGGATTTCCAGACCTTTTTTCCTGATTGAATAAATGCGAAATAATTCTTGTCCGACCAGATTCCCAATCTCGTTTCGTCTTGCATGCAGGTATATTCTGCAAACAACAACTCGTTCACTTCGATTTTGCGGTAGGACGAATTGTCTTTAATTGACTCGTACAAATTGATCATACGCACTTATTAAACTTCTTCAAAAATAGAACCGCAAAGATAATAACAGTATATTAGAATTATGGTCTGCAACAAACTTTTGGTATGAACGGTCATTTCTTACCGGGTCGCACTCATTAAAATATTTGACATGAACAAATTATTCTGGTCAACAGCTCTTTTGATTACAGTTGCTTCATCATGTTCGAGTCGGGGATCCGGCAAGACTGCTACAACTGACACCTTTAATCGAAACGCTTCAACTCCCAGGTTTCGCATAGCCATTGCCGGTTTAGGTATTGAATCGAGCACATTTTCACCAGCACTCACTGACGAAGCGGCATTTCACGCCAATTATGGTAATGCTATTTTTTCTACATTTCCATTTTTTGCTCAGGACTCTCCAATACGGCACCAGGCTATTTGGATTCCAACAATAACAGGTCACGCCTTACCAGGCGGTGCAGTTACCCGCGAAGCATATGAATCATTGGTAGGCAAAACGCTTGATTCATTAAAGAAGAACGGCCCATATGATGGGCTATTCTTCGAAATTCATGGCGCGATGAGCGTGGTTGGATTAGATGATCCTGAAGGCGATTTCATTGAGCGCATAAGGAAAGTAGTTGGCAAGTCGACTTTAATTTCAACCGCGATGGACCTTCATGGAAATGTTTCGCTTCGACTGGCAGAAAATTCTGATTTAATCACTTGCTATCGAATGGCGCCGCATGAAGACGCCATGGAAACTAAGAAACGTGCAGTGGTAAATCTATTAAAAAGGCTTGAGTCAGGAAGGGGCAAACCGGCATATAAGGCCTGGATACCTATTCCCGTTTTATTGCCCGGCGAGAAAACAAGTACAAGAATAGAACCCGCAAAAACTATTTACCTGGCAGTGGCGCCAGCTGCATCGCAGGAAGGAATAATTGATGCAGCAATCTGGATTGGCTATGCCTGGGCAGATGAACCCAGGAATCGCGCTGTCGTGATGGTAACTGGCGATGACAAAGAAAAAGTAGTGCAGACAGCAGAGCAATTGGCGCAAAGCTTTTGGAAAGCGCGATTTGGATTTCAATTTGTAGCTCCGACCAAGAGTTGGGATTCTTGTCTCAACATTGCGCTTAAGAGCAAACTGCACCCATTTTTTATAAGCGATATGGGCGATAATCCAACGGCAGGAGGTGCGGGTGATGTCACATGGACTTTGACTCAAATTCTTTCCCGCCCCGAATTCAAATCAGCAGATGGTCCCGCCTTGATTTATGCATCCATACCTGGCCCCGAGCTAGTAAAAAAGGCCATTGGAGCGGGCGTTGGTGGTAAGGTTGACGGATATGCGGGAGCGCAGGTAGATGCCCGATTTTCTCCGCCGGTGCATATTCTTGGCAAAGTGGAATCGATAGTGTACGGAGATAAAGACGCTGAGGTGGAAGTCTCTGTGAAGGTGGGATCCGTTCATGTTATTGTCACCCAAAAGCGAAAACCATATCACAAGGAAATTGATTTTACGAGGCTGGGTCTGAGTCCCAGGAAATCTGATATTGTTGTAGTGAAGATTGGCTATTTAGAACCCGAATTATATGCTATGCGCGCTGACTGGTTAATGGCATTAACGCCGGGTGGTGTTGACCAGGATATAGAGCATCTCCATTATAAGAGGATTGAACGGCCGATGTTTCCATTTGATAAGAATATGAAGGATCCTGACCTTAGTGCGAGGCTTGTGCGTTCGTCAGATCAGCTTCCGTGAAGAAGAGGAAGGCTACTCAATATGAATGCGTTCAAGGCGAACCTAGGGACCGCGTCAAGGATTTTTTTCGCGTGTCAAGCAAAATAATTTGTCAATTTTTTTTCATACACAGCAAATTTTTTGGTTAAGATTTGCGCAATACAATTCAACCACGAGTGCACACTTGAAGGCAACAATCGCTTCGAAAAAATTGCAGTTCAAACATACAAGGTGAAATCAAGTCATGAAACGTACCGGTGAACGAATGACCACAATGAAAGACTGCACGGCGAATTTGATTTATTTCACGCAAAGACTCACTCCCGAAAAGTTTGATCAAGCTTATGTGATCCGCTCAATTTTGCGTCACTACGTGAAAACTTTATAAGCAATATTACTCTATAGCAAAAAAATAGGGCATGCACAATGTTGATTATCAAACAGCAATCTAGACAATGCGCATCTGGCATGATTTTAGGACTATTTTGATAACCCGGGTTTGATCCGCGCCCTTCATTTTCTCTTACCATACTTTTTTACCTATGAACCAGGTATGGTTGTTTGTTTAATCATTCATAAACGAAAAACTTCTAAAATATGGATTCATCAAATTATCCTTCCGATTATCCGGAAAAGCAATCCACTCGAAAAGATTCAAGAAATCTATTCATCGGGTTATTGATAGCTGCCTTTTTGGGAACATTGGGCTACGCCATTTATAGTGGCAGCCATCATCGGAACATCCAGGAAAGCCAACAAATGCAAATTGCCAAAGTCGTAGATGAAAAAGGTCAATTGCAGAAGAATTTCGATGATGCCTTGGTCCGGTTGGATTCTATGACAGGAGCCAACAACAAAGTGCAGGGACTACTGTCAGACAGGGAAAAAGATATTGCGCATATGAAAACAGAAATACGCAGTATCCTCAATAAGCAAAAACTTACGGAAGCCGAAAAAACGAAAGCACAGGAATTGATTACTGAATTGAACACTAAGATCAGTAATATGGAACAGGAAGTAGCCAGATTGACACAGGACAATAAGAATCTTACAGATGATAATAACCGGCTGATGCAGGATAAGACTCAACTTACCTCAGATCTGACAACTACTTCCGCAGCCAAGGACGAGTTGGCTAAGAAAGTGGACATTGCATCTACTTTTAATGCATCGAATATTAAAGTCACCTCAATTGAGGATAAGAAGAATGGTGAAGAAAAAGTAACAGATAAAGCAAAGAAAGTAGACAAGCTGAAAATAACCTTTGATTT
>PSRA01000184.1 GCA_003175695.1 Bacteroidota bacterium
GTGTTATTTTGTGTTAATTTTATTAAAATTTGATTCAAGTCCTTATAAATGAATGGTTTTCTAGGCGAATACGAAGCTACTCTGGACCTGAAAGGTCGCTTTCTGCTGCCGGCTTCCCTCAAGAAGCAGATAGCGGAAGATGACAATAACCAATTCATTATCAACCGGGGATTTGAAAAATGCCTGACCCTATATCCTATAAAAAGTTGGGAGCCCATTTTTAAGGAAATAAAAAAGCTGAATGATTTCGATCCCAAGGTACGTGCATTCAGGCGATATTTTCTGAATGGCGCCACCATGTTGGAACTGGATTCGGCTGGCCGTCTCCTTATTCCCGCCAACCTGAAAGAACATGCAGGCCTTGAAAAAGATATCGTCCTGGTTTCGGCAGTAAACAAAATCGAGGTCTGGGACAAGACCAAATACCAACAGTTCTTTGAAACCTTTTCACCAGAAACTTTCAGCAGCCTTGCCAATGAGGTCATGAATCCGAATCGCGACAAGCAGGATAGTTGATTACTGGGTATGTCAAAGAAAAAGAAAATACCATCCATGCCCAAAGGCAGCTTTTCAGAAAATGCCGGGCGAGGAGCCAGTTTAGATTATCATGTTCCGGTAATGTTGCAGCAGGCAATCGAAGGATTAAATATTCAAAAGAACGGCACATATGTTGACTGCACATTTGGAGGCGGTGGTCATTCGAAAGAAATCCTCATGCATTTAGACAAAGAAGGAAAATTATTTGCCTTTGACCAGGATGAGGACGCGAAAAAAAATCTACCGGACGACAGCAGGTTAGTTTTCATCCCTCACAACTTCAGGCATCTTCAAAGATTTCTTCGCCTTCATAAATCCGGACAAGTAGATGGTATACTGGCTGACCTCGGCGTTAGCAGCCACCAGTTTGATGAGGCATCCAGAGGTTTTTCTACAAGATTCGACGGGAAGCTGGATATGCGAATGGACCGAAGGCAGACAGTCTCGGCTTATGATATTGTAAATACATACAGCGAAGAAAAACTGCACAAGATTTTTGAGCAGTATGGAGAAGTGACCAATGCGAAAAGTCTTGCAAAAAAAATAGTAGGTATAAGGTCTACTGTATCAATGCAAACTGTTGCAGGATTCAAGAGCGCGCTTCAGGACATGGTGAAAGGCAATCCAAATAAGTATTTCGCCCAGGTTTTTCAGGCGCTGCGCATTGAAGTCAATGACGAACTTGGGGCACTAAGGGAATTAATGATGCAGGTGCCTGAATCATTAAAAAAGGGCGGAAGAATAGTGGTCATCACATTTCATTCACTTGAGGATAGGATCGTGAAGCATTTCTTTAGGTCGGGTACGATGGAAGAAGAAAAAGAAGACGAAAATCCTTTTGCAACAGGTGTCCACGAGAATAAACTGAAAATTATAACCAGGAAACCAGTCCTGCCGACGGAAACTGAATTGAAAAGAAATCCGCGGTCAAGAAGTGCCAAACTGCGCATTGCGGAAAAATTGTAACTGAAGCCATTAATCAATATTGCTGTCGATATGGATAACGCGGAAGAAAAGAATAAATCGAGGAGAGAACAAAAAATCAGGTTGAAACGATTGTTGCGGTATCAATGGATCGTCAAGAATATCCCTTTCTTCCTCTTCCTCGCGCTGCTGGCAGTTATCTACATATATAATGGACATTTTGCTGATAAGATCGTGCGGGACATCAGTCGCACCAGCAGGGAATTGAAAGAAATGCAATATGAATTCAAAAGTTTGAAAAGCGAAGTGATGTTTAGAAGCAAGCAAAGTGAATTGGCGAAAGCAGTTGAACCATTCGGATTAAAAGAATTAACGAAACCTCCGGTCATTTTGAGCGATAGTGCCGTTGATAAAAAATAATTAGTTGGATTTATCCGCCAGTAATATGGGATGAATTAAAAAATAATCAAATAGTTCAGAAACCTTGGAACGCAAGAGAGATATATTATGGAGAGTCTATGTATGCTTCCTCGGCATCGTAATCATTAGCTTCTTTGTTTTGGGAAAAGCTTTCTATATCCAAAGGGTTCAAGGCAACTATTGGAGAGGTTTGAGTGATAGTCTTCATCAAAAATTCATTGAACTCAATGCGGACCGCGGCACGATATATAGTGAAGACGGAAATATGTTGAGTACTTCAATTCCTTATTTCAACATTTATATTGACTTCGGCGCAGATGGATTGAGAGAAAAAAATGGAAAGAGATTTAAGGAGAACCTGGATTCATTATCGTATTGCCTTGCCAGTTTATTCAGAGACCGTTCAGCAGTTGCGTATAAACGTGAATTGCAGCAAGGCTTCAAGAATGAAGATCGTTTTTATGAGTTGCAAAGAAATCTATCATTTGAACAATACAAAATATTGCGATCCTTCCCATTGGTAAGACTTGGCAGAAACAAAAGTGGTTTTATTACGGAAGTGATCAGTAAAAGATTAAATCCGTTCGGCTTGCTGGCCAATCGTACCATTGGCCTGGCAAGAGCCAATGCTCAAAACGTCGGCTTGGAGAGAACTTATGATTCCTTGTTAAAAGGTGCAAACGGGAGCCGTCTTGTACGCTACATGGCAGCAGGAACATATATCCCGGTTGAAGGTTACGAGATCGACCCCGAGAATGGTAAGGATATCATGACCACAATCGACGTAAATATCCAGGACATTGCTGAAAATGCGCTACTTAAGATGATGGGTGAGAACGAGTGTGATCATGGTACCTGTATCGTAATGGAAGTGGGCACAGGAAAAATAAAGGCAATGGCGAATCTGGGAAGGCAGTCAGACGGAAGCTACTGGGAAGATTTAAACTACGCCATTCGGGCATCTGAACCCGGATCAACATTTAAACTTGCCACCCTTCTTTCTTTGTTAGAAGATAAGAATGTAAAACTCACTGATCATTTGGATCTGGAAGGTGGCGCATGGAAATATGGAAAAAGAACGGTGAGGGATGTTGAGAAACACGAAAAAGCTGAATTTACTGTAAAGCAGGCTTTTGAACTGAGTTCGAATGTCGGTATGGCTAAGCTGGCAGTTGGAAATTATGCAAAAGATCCAAATGAATTCATTGAGCATTTAAAAAAGCTTCATCTGAATCAGGTGACAGGAGTCGATTTGGCCGGAGAAACTCCTCCAATCGTTAAAACTCCCAAATCCCGGACCTGGAGCGCCACTACTTTGCCCTGGATGGCTTTTGGATATGAAGTGTTGATCAGCCCCCTTCAAACGCTTGCACTTTATAATGCTGTCGCTAACAACGGAGTCATGGTTAAACCATACCTCGTGAATAGTTTTCAATCTGCAGGTAGAATTGAAAAGAAAAAGGATCCGATGGTAGTAGTGGATAAGATTTGTTCAGAGCAGACATTGACTCAGTTAAAGGAGTGCCTAGAAGGAGTTTGCATAGAGGGCACAGCAAAGACACTTTTCAAGAATTCATTTTACAAAGTTGCCGGCAAAACAGGAACTGCGCTGGTGGCCAATGGAAATCGTGGATATGCTGATCATATTTATCAGTCTTCATTCGCCGGATATTTTCCCGCCAAATCACCTAAATACTCCTGTATTGTAGTCATTAAGAACAAACCACACGCAAAGAAATTTCTTGGTGCGTTAGTTGCGGGACCAGTGTTTAGAGAGGTAGCAGACAAATTGATGAGCCTCGAGATAAACCAGGACAAGAGTTTGCAAATGGAAGTCAACGAGTATGTGTGGAAAAAAGACAGTGCACAATATTATTATGCTGGTTCAAAGAAGGAAATGAAATCAGTTCTGAGCGAGTTGAATGTATCATGCGCGGATTCAACCGGCAGGTCAGACTGGGGAAGAATATATCCAAACAATTATCAGCCAGTAATTACGGGAAAAACATTTGACAGGAAACTGATGCCGGATGTAAAGGGAATGGGATTAAGGGATGCTTTGGCTTTACTGGAAGAAAGAAATATTCGGGTTGCCGCAAGAGGAGTGGGAAAAGTTAAACAGCAGAGTATTGAACCTGGAACACCAATATCAAAGAATCAAATCCTTACGCTGGAACTAAACGAATGATCCTTTTACAGGATATACTATACAAGGCAGGCATCAGGTCAGTGAACGGGAAGCTTGATGTAAAAGTGAAAAACCTGCAGATTGATTCGCGACTAGTGAAGAAGGGATCTGTATTTGTCGCAATAAAAGGCGTGCATGTTGATGGTCATCAGTTCATAGAGCAGGTGGCTACACAAGAACCGGTGGCAATTGTTTGCGAGACTTTGCCCTCGAAGCTGGATGACAATATCACCTATGTGCAAGTTGAAAATAGTGCGATCGCAGCAGGACACATGGCGCATAATTTTTATGGTCAGCCTTCGGAGAAATTGAAATTGGTAGGTGTTACCGGCACAAATGGTAAAACAACCATCGCCACACTTTTATATAAGCTCTTTTCAACATTGGGATATAAGTCGGGATTGCTGAGTACAGTACAGAATCAGATTGGAGACTTGATCATTCCTGCGACGCACACTACACCGGATGTAATCAGCCTGAATTCTTTGCTCAAGCAAATGGTGGATGCGAATTGTACCCATGCATTCATGGAAACAAGTTCGCATGCTATCGACCAAAATAGAATTGCGGGTCTCAAGTACACGGGAGGTATTTTCAGCAACATCACGCATGATCACCTGGACTATCATAAAACTTTTGATGAATATATCCGGGTAAAGAAATCTTTTTTTGATTCTCTTTCTTCTTCTGCATTCGCCTTGTCGAATGCAGATGATAAGCGGGGAACAGTGATGTTACAAAATACGGTCGCCAGGAAATTCCTCTACAGCCTGAAGACCATGGCCGACTTTAAGGGAAAGATCTTTGAAAATAACCTGACCGGTCTGGTGATGTCTGTTGATGACCAGGAAGTGCATTTCAGGCTAATAGGAGAATTCAATGCTTATAATCTCCTGGCAGTATATGGTGCGGCGATGTGTTTAGGTGAAGATAAAGAAGAAGTGCTTCGTTGCCTTAGTCTTTTAAGCGGTGCAGAAGGCAGATTTGACTATGTCATTTCAGAGAAAGACAAAGTCATGGCCATTGTCGATTATGCTCATACACCGGACGCTTTAGTCAACGTGTTGTCCACTATCCAGCAATTGAGAAAGGGCGGAGAGCAAATCATTACGGTTGTGGGCTGTGGCGGAGACAGGGACAAAACCAAAAGACCGATCATGGGAGAAGTAGCCTGCAAATACAGTGAAAGAGTGGTATTTACTTCGGATAATCCGCGCAGTGAGGATCCGGCAGAAATACTTAAGGAGATGGAAACAGATCTGAATACTGCGGCGAGAAGAAAATTCATTTCGATTGTTGACCGGCGGGAAGCTATTAAGACTGCAGTAAGCCTGGCTAATCCGTCAGATATTTTACTGATTGCGGGCAAGGGTCATGAAAAATACCAGGAGATCAAAGGAACAAAATATCCTTTCGACGACAAAGAAGTAGTGCTGGAGATGTTCGGATTACTAAGCAGATGAAATAAACATTGCAAAAAAAGAATTGATTCGAAAAATAATATTTGGACGGTGACTTAAACAGCCAGAAAAAACCAACCATGCTGTACCACTTATTTGACTGGTTTAAA
>PSRA01000138.1 GCA_003175695.1 Bacteroidota bacterium
AAAATTTTGGTAAACCCATTAATCTCTGTTCGCTATTTGCAGAGTTGATTTTTGGAATGATGGCACGACTGCTGTTCGGTGAAAGGGCTGAAACGGAAATAAAACTTCTTTCAGAAACCATTAATGAATTGGCTGTTCAGGCAGACAATCAGGTAGCCCAAATTGTAAATCTCCCGTTGTTTATTCCTTCTCCGGCTAATCTGCGGTTTAAATCAGCAAGAAAGAAATTTGATGCCGTTCTTTATTCCCTAATAAATAAAAGAAAAAAAGAGATCGCCGAAGGAGTTGCCACAGGAGATGATATCCTACAAATGCTACTGGAATCCGAGCCACTAAATGCCAAGCAACTCCGAGATGAGCTGACAACTTTGTTTATGGCAGGTTATGAAACCACTTCCAATACACTGAGCTGGTTATTTTATCGGCTCGCAAGAAATCCCGAAATAGCAAGCCGGATAAGATCCGATCTAAATAGATCTGGTCAAAATAGTAATACTCCGGACCAGCAGTTAGGGTCAAACCATCCTCGCGTTTCTTATAATATTACCAATCTAATTAAAGAGACTATGAGGCTTTATCCTGCAGTATGGCTAATAGTGAGAAAAAATATATCAGCTACTGTTTTGGGAGAATATTTTCTTCCAAAAGGATCTGTAATACTTCTGAATGTATATGGTTTGCATCACAATGAAACGTATTGGGAAAAGCCTTATGAATTCAGGCCTGATCGTTTTAAAACGCAAAATATAAGCAACCAAAACCAGTGCAATTATCTCCCTTTCGGAATGGGCCCTCGTTTATGTATAGGACAGCCGTTTGCAATGATGATAATGCAGGTAGTAGTGAGCCGATTGATTAATTCATTCGATTTTATCCCATCAGGAGACTTTGAAATTGGAATGAAACCACAGGTGACCCTTCGGCCAAACCCCGAAATCTATTTGCGGTTTAAACCTGTCACAAATTTATAATTTGTGTTTATCACCTTTAAACCAATTTTAGGCATCCTCAGTGAGCTGATATCGGTGAAAAAACGGATAAGCAGCTTTTGAAAATTTCGGTTAGGCTAGGTAGATTGGAAGCGATTTAACTGCCGCCATGAAAAATAAGTCAACTCGTGGGACGATTCTGGCCATATGTTTTGCCCTCGCAGCTACTTCCTGCGGCCCCAAAATATTTTATTTCCGCTCTAATCAGTATACCATTGCTGGGGGTGATTCTGTACAACTAACGTGGTCGGTTCGGGGCACTCCTACTCTGCTCGCCTACACGGACACGGCTGCTCCCGAAGAAAAACGTCCTGAGTACCGGAATTATCATCTGGTTGTTCATAAAAATGGTAAGGAGATTATGAAGCAGGTCCAGGTAATAATTCTTCCTATCGTGTCTGAAGACGATATTGTTTTTTCTACTATTCGAAAAGGCGACAGCGTGATTGCCTCAGGGATAAAAGACACTACCAGGTGGGGAACCTTTTTCAAATTGCAAACTGTCGCATCGGGATCTGGTAGGACTCTAACTGTCATGCATGGAGGAAAAATGGTCGTACTGGAAAAAGACAGATCTTCTTCCGCGGCCTTCGTCGGGATCGCGAACAGCGGCTTTTGGGTGATCAGCAGTCCACTATCTGACGCGGAAAAAAAAGACACCACACTCGTCCCCGCCAGACTCAAAATACACACCGTCATTGTCCACCAAAAACCTTAACCATGAACCTGGACAAAATCAAAACCATTGTGCTGCTGATGTTTGAAAACAGGTCCTTCGACCACATGCTCGGCCACCTCACTCTCGATAAAATCAGTCCTGTGGCTAACGGCCTTCAGTACCCGCTCGCTCAGGATCACTACTCTAATATTTACAACGGCAACTCCTACTATCCGTTCCGCAAAAAAGCGGATACGGCACTAACCTCTGATCTTCCACATGAATTCAATTATGTTGCCATGCAGGTCGATAAATCCTCCGCAAACGGTCTTTATCAGATGGACGGATTTGTTACGGCATATATGCAGGCATCCAGTGATAATCCCAGCACCACTTCACCACCGATGGGATTTTACGGGGCGAACCTTGTTCCTATCACCAGCTTTCTGGCGGGTGCATACGCAGTTTGTGATAACTGGCACGCACCACTTCCCACCAGCACACAACCCAACCGGACCATGGCATTTTGTGGCGACTCGTCCATTCATGACACCAAACTCCAGCTGATCCCTGCCGACGGAAATATTTTTGACTGGATGAATGCAAATCATGTCAGGTGGAGGGTGTACCATGACGGCCTCTCCTTTTTCATTTTGTATAGCAGCCTCTGGCATCATGTGCTGGGTCCAAATTTCAGAGATTATGAAAATCTTTTTTCAGATTTCCAAAACGAGCCCGATGACTCGTTTCCGCAGGTAATCGTTGTTGAACCTTCTTACCAGGACTCTCCGCATTTTGGTTCCGACCTGCCGAATGACAACCACCCGCCTCTTGCCATTGGATTCGGGGAAGAATTTTTGCGCAGAACATATGACACCGTGACCAGCAACCAGGCACGTTGGGGTAATACCCTTATGATTGTTTATTATGACGAGCATGGCGGCTTTTATGATCATGTGCCTCCGCCAAAGATTGGTTACACAACCAAAGGCGCCGACAATTTTGCTTTTGAAAGTCTCGGCGTGCGAATTCCCGGTACCCTAATTTCTCCATATGTAAAGAAGAATTCAGTCAGCAATTTATTGTTTGATCATACTTCAGTCCTGCAGCTGCTTGCTGAAAAGTTTACATCAGGTAAGCCATATTCTGCAACAGTGGACCAGAGAAAGCAAAGCGGTATTCATAGTATTTCAGAAGCGTTAACTGATAATGCGGATCTAACCGCCCCTGCTGCTCCTTCACAACCCATTCTTGTAAAAAGTTTTCTTGGAGACAATATTCCAACTGCACCGAAAGGTGCCATGGCGCAGGCATTTGAAGGGTCAGCTGTACAAATGATGACGCAAATGCCTGACCAGACAAGAGCCAAATATCCGGAGCTCTTTCAGTGGAAGGATAGTGTGGATAAGGCGAGAGGTGGTGGGGCATGACTTTCTGGATTGAAAGATAAATCGTCAAACTCCTGACCCGAGATTTTAGAAATTAGTCAATGAATATCACAAGCGTAAATGATTATTGACAATACTTTTGCTCCGACACTTGAATGCATTTCTCTCCCACCCATATTTTCTAAGTGTTTTCACGTAGATTATTTAGCGTTTTTTTTTCTTTAACTTTCCAGTCCTAAAACCTTATTACCTATGTCCGCTCCTATTCACCGAGTCGGGCTTTCTCTCTCCGGTGGCGGTTACCGCGCTTCGGCGTTTCACCTCGGCACATTAAGGAAATTATCAGAGATGGGCATCCTGGAAAAAGTTGATATCATCTCCACCATTTCCGGAGGATCCATCACCGGCGCTTATTTTGCCCTGCACTCCAACCCGCCAGAGTTCAATACCTTCTTTAATTCGATGAAGGAAAAAATTCTTCACAGAAGTGTTATCAGCAGACTACTGCTAACATCAACATTTTTATTGTTCATTTTATTCCTGGCTGTTTTCCTGTTTGGATTTTTCTATTTTCTTTTTACCAGCCAGCCAGTACTTTCATTGCTTTCCATCGCCATTCTTGTCTTGCTGCTTTTAAAATTTCAGTTCCGGTTATTTCCCGTCAGCCGCGCCATTGAGAAGATCTATGATTCATTTTTCTACGAGGGAAAAAAGTTGGGTGATCTGCCCGACAGGCCACTACTTGTTATTGGTTCCACCAACCTTCAGACTTCCCGGCCGTTCACCTTTGCAAAGGACTGCATGCAGGATTCGACATACAGTTACCTTGTGCCACCAGTCATCTTCAATCCTGAAAATTTTCCCATAGCCCGCGCCGTTATGGCCTCCTCCTGTGTCCCGTTTGCATTTACACCGGTACCTATCGCCGCTGAATTTTTTGTAGACCCCGTCAATGCAAATAAATACCATCCGCTTCTTGTCGACGGAGGAGTGTATGATAACCAGGGCATCCACAAACTCGTGACCACCGGACAATACCAGTGCGACACCATCATTACGAGCGATGCCGGTGGCGGGGAGACCGGTGAACTCACATTCAGGAACACCATATCGCTGCTGATTACCTCCATGAATGTATTTATGGCAAGGATCAAGAAGGCGCAAATGGCAGAAGACATTTACCAGAATGCAGCGACTGCCAACCGCGAGATTGCATACTTCTCTCTTGGCTGGGATGCAGAACTGCTCATCGAGGGTTTTGTAAAAAATTTGGCCGCTGGTCAAATCACAAAATCAGTCATTGCTGCGCACGAGTTGAGACCGGAATGGATTGCTGACCCAAAGAGTTATTCTGATCAGATAGCGGAATATTTGAAAAGCAGGATTGAATTTGATCCTAATAAATTGCCGACCGCTACGGAAAAAAAGATTGCAAGAGATGTTCCGACAGGCCTCTCCTCCTTGTCACAATCACAATTTGATACCCTGGTGAAACAAGCCGAAGTACTCACAGAGCTTCAGGTGAAACTTTATTGTCCATCGCTAATCGGAAAATATGCCACTGCCTTCTTCGAAATTAGAAAAGCTGAATAAGTCCGCCTTCCCCAAACTCAGGGCTTATACATTTGATCCCTCGCTTTCCCTTACAGTTGAAAAACAATCGGAAGACGATGGAATCAAATTGACCGGAAAGGAAAAAGAATTCATCATCAACGCGTGTTCAGAACTCACCTATAAAGAAATAGCTGCAAAAATGGACGTAAGTCCGCGCACAGTTGACACCTATAGGGATTACTGCTTCGAAAAACTACAAGTAAAAAGCAGGGTGGGTCTGGTACTATATGCCATCAGGAAGGGACTTGTAAAGGTTTAGAAAAAATTCTTTCGGTACAAGAGCGAAAGTCTTTATCAATTATTCTGATACTTTTTCGAAAAAATGTCAGGAAAAATGGTGTTGTAACCTAGCGCACTACAACTAATAGTGTATTTTGATCTGACGCGTTGCCACAAAGAATAATTCTGCGTTAATTGCACCCGGAAGTCTGAATTGCATCAGCATTTCCCACATTAGTCATGCCGTCTTCTATTGACATGCAGGAGCATGCTGACCAGCTTTTCGGCCAGATGCTTAAACAAATCGGTCAGATTATTTCTGACGAGAGAAAGGAGCAATATCTTAAGTACCTGAGTTGTGCTGAAGCTGTCCAAAAAGTATTGATGGAATTGAGATCATGGGTAAATGAAAATCCTTTCCTTTCTGAAAGTGATGAAATTTATTTCTTTAAAAAAATCAAACCTCTTTTCTATTCTGAGTTACTTTATTATCACAAGCTTTATAAAATAGAAATTGAAAGCCCCAAGGCAGATGTTGAAGAACAGCTTAAATATTTAAAAAAGAAGGTAAGGAGACTCAATGCATTTTTATACCAGCTTAGGGAGTTTCATTTTTACCTCAAGGGCGAAGAATCCTTTCTTGACCAATCCTGCTTCAGGAGAGGCCAGCCCATCACAGGCGCTTTTTTGAATTTCAAGAATTTCAATCCCGATCCAATTTTTTCGACGCCTGGTTGTGATTTAACCGCCAGGTTGCTTGCCACAGAAAAATTAGTTGAATGGTTGGGTGAATCTATTTCAGATTTGAAAAGACTGCCCGCCCAGGATTTGGGAGATGAAACATTCAGAATCAACTCCTCACTCTCAGTTGCCCAGCTCGCATGCGTGCTCAGGCTTTTTCATGAAGAGAAGATTCTTACTCATTCCAATCAGACTGAGCTCCTTCAATTTTTTGCCAGTCATTTCTCGACTTCCCGGCAGGAAGCAATTTCAGGCACCAGCCTCCGCGCAAAATATTATAATATCGAAAGATCTACGTCGGATTCAGTGAAGGATCTGCTTTTTCAGATGATTGGAAGGTTGAAGAAGCTTTGACATGTATTATCCCACAGCGATTGGTGTGACGAAAGAACGGGAACTAGCTAATCATTTAAAATCATTCCTCTGACAACTTTGCGAAAGTCTAAAATATTTTGCGCTTTTGAAATTTCAGTATAAGTGTATATTATTGGAGGGAGATTGTCGATAAAACGCTTCGAATAATTCGAGATTAAGTTTCGTTTTGATCATTTGAACGCTTATAAAATATTACATATTTAGAATTTCTTTAAAGCACTATGATTCCTAAAAATTTGAGTTTCAAAAGAACATTAATAGTAGCTACAACTATTCTATTTTCTCATCTATCTGCCCTTTCACAATCAAAAGCCGAATCTTCTTCTGCCAAAAAAGAGGACTATGATGTTCATAAATTCAAGACTGTTTATGTTGAACTTTCTACGGAGCCAATATCATTTAAAATTAGTAGGATTAATTCTATTGCGATAATTGATTCGAGGCCGGATACTTCTGAAATCGGACTCATTCGAAGAGGGCTAAACGAGCCTTCATTTATTAAACTCAGGCAGGGAACAAAAACTGTCATGACAAACATTCTAAATCATTCAGTCTCGCCGATCCAGCAGGATTCATTAAATAAATTGGTTATTGTACTTAAAAAGTTATGGCTTACTGACGCGCTTCATAGACTTGAAGAGAAAGACTGGGAAGGTAACATCTATATAGATCATGACACAAACTATGCAGCAATATTGTCAACTATGGAATTTTATTATAACCAGAATGATGATTATTATCCTCTTTATCGGTTTGATACTACAATTGTTAAATCCGGCAAAATCATGAAATTGGGTGGTCAGTTGATCAATGAAGTTTTGGAAGCTTCTTTAGCCAGATTCGAGAAATTTGCGGAAACTGGAAGATCTTTTAATGCAAACACTCGAAAATTAAGTTGGAATGATATCCATTCATACAACGATCAAAGATTTAATTTACCCATCCTGACAGACACTACGCTTCATAAAGGCGTTTACCAAAGTTTTGATGAGTTCAAATCTAATAATCCTTCAACAAGAGATTTTGAAGTCAGTAAAGACAAATTGACTGACTTAATTTATATAAGAGATGTGGATGGAACATTAACGCCTGCAAGAAATGCCTGGGGATACTGTGACGGCACTCATTTATTCATTAGGCTTCGCGATAATTTCTTCCTTCTTCAAAAGATTAGAAATGCATTTTACATCTATGGTGCTCAAAAAGTTATATATACTAAGGATGTTTTCGGATCCACAGCGCCAACATATCAAAATGGAGTGATGTCACCTGGGTATGGGACTACTAATAGAACGATCGCGCGTGAATTACAGCTGCGCCCATTTGTTCTGGACTGGGATACAGGAAAGCTTGAATAAAAAAGTTTTCAGCGAACGTCAGTCTCTAGTTGTATCTATCAATGATTTCAATTGAAGATCCTCGTGAAACGGTAATCCCGGATTAGAGAGCTCCCTTCCATTCATTATGCTTTTTGCCCCCCAGATTCGCGCCATGCTATACATTATCCCATAACCGAAAAAATCCTGTGTATATTTAAGTCCCCGCAACTGACGCGCAAATGACTTCTGAAGAATATAACTATACCATCCGTTTGGTCCAGGACAGGCATTATTTCCTGAAGCTAACGTTTAAGCAGGCCGAAAAGGTCTTCCGGTTTGAGCAGCAGCGGGACGCGCCATCCGGCGAGCATACATTTTCCCAATGGGAAGAATATGATTACATGCTTGACAACTTTCAAAAGATTCTCGATGAAAAACAGTTAAAAAAGTTTCTCACGTGGCATAGGAAAAAAATTAAAGACTATGAATCCTTTTTAATTGAAAGTGACAGGAAGCAAACGAAAAATATTAAATATTATACCGGGCTGATCAGGTATTTCCAGGAGCGATTTTTACCAGCGTTTGAAAAGGAGAATTTTGCACTCCATGTCAGTTCGCTTTCAGAGGAGTGGACCAAGGTGGAGTATTTAAGAGCCGAATACAAGAAATTCCTGGTTCACCTGAAGGCGGGACAAATTATCGGGCATTATAGGCATAGCAGGCTTTTTCAGCCAAATACTTTGAAAGCAGCCCTGCTTCGTAACAAATATTATCATATAATTCCCCAGTTTCCCTATTTCAAAGGGAAAATGGATGAGCCGACAAAAGTTATGGCGAGTTTCCTGCTTAGGAAATTTGATCATATCCCGGAAGAACATGCGCAGTTTTTCAATCATCAGGCAGAGAGCCTGGAATCCTTCACGAAAGAGTTACAGTCAAAATATTTTGGGACGTCTAAAGGGTGGATCACAATAAAAGGATCAACGGGAAATATTAAGGAAAATCAGATAATGCAGATGGTGCTGATGGACAAGGGCATGTACGGGTGGAAGGAAACAGATTTTTAGTAATAGAAACCACTTAGAACTATCCAAATCCGTTAAAAAACGGAATAAATTACTTAGGACATTTAGTTACCTTTCTTTTGAATTAATTCGTCTCATATTCTTCCATAGAATCTTCCTCATTATACAAAACTATTTTCTGACTTCTGGGATATTTTACCCAATTCATTTCTGAACCCTTACAAAACAGTTATCCAAAATATATGTCGGCAAGGAATGCGCATTTAATAACCTTAAACTCTTATCTATGTCAAACGTAGCTTTAAACTCCTACTTGTCACCTACTCTCGTACTTCTGGCCATTGATTGGGATGAAGGAAATGGCAATAATGATTTTCTCGGATTTGCCATTAAAAGAACACCAGGCTTCAGACCCAAGCAGGGCCAACCGCAGAATGCATCTGACTGGCTTCCCAACAGGCTTGGTTTTAACGGCCCTAATCCCGGCGGAGCAGATGCACCCAGCAATACCAATCCCATTCAGCATTTTGTCTGGTGGGATTCAAGAATTGATACTGAAGACAGGGGTTCAACATTTACATATCAAGCATATCCCGTAAAAGGGCCCGCGAGTAACCCCCAATTAATTGAAGACAAAAACACCACGATACAATGTAAGATACCAATGGTAGAAGAACAGGGAATCGGCACCTATTTCAACAGGGCAGTTGTAAGCTCACAGGCCTTTGCAAGAGAATTCGGAAACATAACAACCACTGAAGAATATCAACGAGCGCTCGCATGGCTTTCCAACGGCATGAATGATGCATTGCAGTCATTCATCGAAAAAGCAAAAGGTTCGGGCATGGCAGGTGCAGCATACCATCTCACCGACGAAGAATGGGTCATCCCTGCCCTGAAAGTTTTTCCTGATCCTGCTTCATTTGTTTATTTCTTCAAAGCCCCTTCCGCAGCCGGCAAAGGAGGTGATGACGCGAACAGTAAAACAATCGACGAATTAAGTTCAAATCATCAAATTGTATTCGACAAGAGGACGAAGACCAATATCATGCATGACAAGTTTATCGTCCGCTGCAAGAATGGTGCGGATGCCCAGGCAGTGTTGACCGGCACAGCAAATTTTACCACCGAAGGTTTAACGCAGCAGGCGAATGTGGTCCACACTTTTGAGTCTCCCGCGCTGGCTGATCTTTATTTGCAAAGGCAAATTCTTCTACAGAAAGATCCAACGGTTGGTCAGACTGCGGATGGCGCCGCATGGTCCGATCCGATTCAAATTGGTGACGCAACCATCAGGGTCTTCTTCGCGCCGGAAAAACCGGCAGGCAATCCCAGAAACGGAGCGGCAGGTTCGCGACTTTCCATCGACGAAGTAGTAAATGCAGTTAAGTCGGCACAAAGCTCAGTGATGTTCAGTCTGTTTTCTGCGACTGACGGACAATTACTCGACGCCTGCAAATCTGTTGCTGACGGAGGTAAACTAATGAGGGGGCTGGTAAACGAAATCAGTTCGACAGATCCTTCTGCCACGGATGACGGAACCGCTAATGCGTCAAAAGTAGCGGCTACCTGGCTTTTTGAAAGATCCAAGGAGGACAATATGGTGGTAGGCCATGACAGCTTCGGACAAAATAATACGCCGACGGGATTCTGGCAGGAGAGCAACACCCTCAGGGATCCAAGCAAACCTGCGCCTTCCGGAAATGGAGCAAATAAATTTATTCCCAATGTATACGTGCATCAAAAAATTGTCATCGTTGATGGCGAAACAGCAAACCCGAAGATTTATGTAGGCTCCGCCAACCTCAGTGGCAATTCAACATGGCATAATGACGAAAATCTGCTTGAGATTACCAAATGCCCGCGACTGGCAAAAACTTACGTCGCAGAATTTATGCGCCTGTACGAGCAGTACAGAGCCCGCTTCTCCTGGAACCGGAGACAGGCAAATGGTAACCATAGTGACACTTTCACACTGACGAGTGATGCCAGCTGGGCTAAAAATGACTATACACCAGGCACCATGGAATTTATCGCACGAAAAGCTTTTGTAGGGAGCTAAGGGTTGGGCCGATCGCCAGGGGCAAAAAATATTGTACTGTTTTTTGCCCCGGATTGGCATTTTGTCTCGTCGAATAGAAAAGACTGCACTCTCTTTAAATTAACCAGAATGAAAAATTGCATTTACATACCGGGACTGGGTGAAGCATTCAATGATCAAAGCGTTCTTCAATATGCTGAAAGGTTGAAAAATGCAATGAATATAAATGATCCCCAAGCAGGCAATATCTATAAAATAAAACAGGAAAAAATGACGTATGGTGACCAGGGAAAATATACTTCTTCCGCGGTGACCATCACCCAAACTAAAGCCGGAATATCAGAAGACATATGCCGGGTCTACGAATTGGACTACAGGCCTACTCTTCTGGATGAATATAAAAACGGGAATATATTTTATAAATCGCTTTTGTTGGCCGGAGTCATTGTGAGAAAATTCCCTTTGGTAGTACTACGACTTTTCGTAAAAAGCAATACAGGCTATTTCCAGGTAAAGATGAGAGTTCAGGCTTTTTATTCATTTATGATTCTTGCAGCGCTTGGCGTGGCGGGTTTCCTTTTACTACCTGCAGCAATAAGTTTCATCTTAGAGAAGTTGCAGGTTGTTCATATAAAAATGATCAGCACCAATCATACAATTTTAGCGGCAGTGGCAATTATGAAAACTGTCTTTCATTATATCCTGGCAATTTCAGCTCTCGTGAT
>PSRA01000027.1 GCA_003175695.1 Bacteroidota bacterium
ATCCAGGTTGTGGTTATATAAGAAGTCGTTGTGAGTTAAGACCTCGGTAGCCCAATTCTTGCCAATTTTCTGAGAGAAATTTAAGTTGAGATCCGTTTTACCAAAGCTGTTGGTATAAACATTAGCAAATAATTTTTCGCATGTGGCTGGCTTTTTCAGTTCGATGTTAATTTGCCCGGCGATACTTTCAAAACCATTTGCAACGGATCCTGTGCCCTTGCTAAGCTGAATACTCTCAATCCATGGCCCGGGAATTGAGTTGAGGCCCAGGCTGGTCGCAAGTCCTCTTGGACCCGGCATGTTCTCTACCGTTATTTGCGTGTAAATTCCAGCCAGGCCTAATAACTGAATCTGTTTTGATCCTGTAACTGCGTCATTGAAAGAAACGTCAACTGATGGATTAGTCTCAAAACTTTCGCTCAGGTTGCAGCAGGCGGCTTTGAATAGTTCGCGTTGTGAAATGTTTTGAGTTCTGTATACGTCAAGAGAGCTGACAAAGGTTGACCGTTGTGAGGCAGTAACCTTTACTTCTTTCAGTTGGGAGCCTGAGCCCAACACTATTTTTAACTCATTGGCGGGTACAACAAAAATAGTATCTGAGCTAAATCCGGCATAACTTATAACCAATCTTTCTCCTGCGTGCCTGATACTGAATGCTCCGTTCTCATCTGTGAGAGTTCCAGCATTTGAACCAAGCCATGCAACTGTTGCACCATTCAGGGGTTTAAATGAACCTTTCTTATCTTCTTCCAAAACGACTCCTCTGATGTCGTGTTCACTATAGACATTCTGAATCGATGATACAGAACTGTCGCTACCGTGGTTGACCGCTTCTGCCGAACTCATCTCCCGGTAATGGCAGCATTCTGGCAATGATTTATATATAATGTCTTTTGCTTTTTTATTTTCCAGATCATGCCCGGCATCCAGAATGCGCTTTTGAATTCTATCAATAGTGGTTTTTGTCGGGTCAAACGCGAGCGTCAGCATTTTCGTATTCACATTCCATACTGCCGACTGAACGCCTTTTCCTTTTGAGGCAGCTTCAATACGTGGCTTACACATCAATTCACAGACCCCATAGACTTTGAAGGAAACGTTTGTATCGTTTGATGCAGATTCGTTGGATTGGGATAATGCTATCGTAGATAAACATACGAAAACGAGGGAAAGCATATATTTTCCGTGCTTCATAATTTGATAATAATAGAAGGAGCAGGAGAATTTTTAAATCCCCTTGCTCATTCTTAGTGAGATCTGATCTTATTTTTTCTTTGGAACAAATTCTACTAAGTCCATTTTGCACTTGGGGCATTTCCCGCCTTTCGCAGAATAACCTCCATCCATTGGACAGGTATAAAGTTTAACGACGTCTGCCTTCATTTGCTCTTTTTTGGAAAGATTCATGTCGTCGTTACAAACCGGGCACCTGGCAGGCACGTTGCTTACCCACTCAGGATGCATGGAGCAGCTATATTTTAAATAAGAATTTAATGAAGTGCTTGTATCTGCGGTAAGCTTTGCTTTTTGTGAGAATGCTGAGAAAGAAATTAAGGATATTAACATCCATGAAATAACCGTTTTCATTGTTTTGATTTTTTGTTTGAATAAATAAATTCAATGGCAGATTAGATCTTGCCATCAGCCATTAAAAAACACAAAATCAAATTCTGAAAACGCAAATTGAAATATAAACGGGAGTCTTCTGAACGAGGGGAGGGGCATGAATATTGAACATGCCTTGTTTTGCTTCCGAAAGGAAATTGTTGACGGGAAACGAACTATGTAAATCTTGTAAAAAGCTGAAGTGCAGGTCAGGTGCATCCACTATATCAGCAGCCGAATGAACATCGTTTATCTTGAACGATTGATATTTTATTTTGCAACAATTATCCTTGTCTTTACTGAGATCCGCCAAAACCAACTTTAATGATTTGAGCTGACTGCAGCAATAATATGCTTTAATTGCTATTCCTGAAACAGCCCAGGTATAAAGGACAAGAAACGATATGGCGGTTACTTTTTTCAATTGGTTTAACAAAATTAGCATTCATTTTGAAACGATACAAACCTGAAACATTAAATATTTACGGGTTATTGCAGCTTCTGGATTTCTGCAGTTTTGTACTTTTCCCATCTAAATTTATCTGTTAATTCAGCGTATTCTCTTCTGATGAAGGTAAAAAGTACGAGGGAGAAGAATTAATTCTGGTAAATTTTGGCTCTTGGTTTTGAAAAAAAACGAGTTGATTATCTTTGACTCATATGACGCGCACTTTCTTATCAATTCTTGCGGCTTTTATTTTTATCACAGGTTGCAAAAATAGCAACTCATCACTAGCTGATTCCATCATTGCTCCCGGTGAAATGCCAAACATCACAAGAGATAATGCAAACAATATCCATCTCGTATATGGAAAGGGTGACAGCCTGCTATATTGCTACTCCGCAGATCGTGGTGTCACCTTTTCTTCACCCGCTTTAATTTCAATTCTTCCAAACCTTACAGCAGCTCACATGCGGGGCCCGCAGATCGCAGCCACTTCGGATGGCTTATCGGTCACTGCTTGCAACGCTGCCGGTGACATATTTTCATTCGTAAAGAATAATTCGGGTGAATGGATGAAAACCGCCAGGGTGAACGACAGGGATACAGTTGCCAAAGAAAACTTCATGGCATTGGCTGCAGACGGGCAAAATGCTTTTGCTGTATGGCTTGACCTGAGGGATAGACACAACAAAATATTTAGCTCAAAATCTTCTGACGGTGGCAGAACCTGGTCGAAAAATATGATGGTTTATGCTTCTGTCGACTCAACGGTTTGTGAATGTTGCAAACCATCTGTTGTAATGAGAGGAAATAATATTTACGTAATGTTCCGCAATTGGTTAGATGGGAACAGGGATTTGTATTTAATCCGGTCGTCCGATGGGGGCTCTACGTTTGGCAAACCAGAAAAATTAGGCACCGGAAGCTGGGCCCTCAATGGCTGCCCCATGGATGGTGGTACACTTGTTATCAATAAGGAAGGTCAACCAGTAACTGTCTGGAATCGAAAGGGAACAATATTCTCCTGCGAACCTGGCAAAGAAGAAAGCAAAGTTGGTGAAGGCAGAAGCGGCACATTAGAATCACTAAATGGCCGGAATGTCTATGCGTGGGAGGCGAAAAGCGCCATCATGATTTCAATGCCCGAAAAAGAAAAAAAAGAATTAGGCAAAGGTCAGCTACCAATCATTAAAGCTGTTGGAGATGATCAAATTATTTGTATTTGGGAGAATGATAAAAAAATTCATAGAGCTATCATGAGTTTATAAGGCGAAGTAGCCCGATCTGATTTTTAAAAATTTAATCTTTTATCAATTTTTGGATTCGATGTGTCTGTGGAACCGACGGTTCATATCTAGTGCTAAAAAAAGCCATATGAAAATGTAACAAAATAATTTCTTCTATGGATCACATGCACCATTCGGAGACGCAGCCTGCTCCTGCTGGAGGACCTGCTCACATAATACCAGACGATCACCATTATATCCACCAAAAATATACCTGCCCGATGCATCCCCAGATCGTGCAGGACGGACCAGGTAAATGCGCTATTTGCGGAATGGATTTAGTTCCACTTGCAAAGCCCGAAGAGGGCCATTATCATGACAACAAAGCGATAGAAGATTTCAAAAAGCGATTTTATGTTGTGCTGGTTCTGACAATACCCATTCTACTCCTGTCAGAAATGATTCAGCATTGGCTGAAAATTCATTTTAGTTTTGCTGGTTCCCAATATATCCTGTTAATCCTGTCAACGATTGTTTTCTTTTATGGCGGCTGGCCATTTCTTAAAGGGCTGGCAGGCGAAGTAAAAGTAAAGAATCCGGGTATGATGACACTCATCGGTTTTGCCATTACGGTTGCCTACGTCTATAGTGTTGCTGTTGTATTTGGATTGAATGGAATGGATTTCTTTTGGGAACTGGCCACGCTTATCCTTATAATGCTGCTGGGACATTGGATTGAAATGAAATCGGTCTCTGGCGCGTCCAGGGAATTAGAACTTCTGGTGCAACTCATGCCCGATGATGCTCACCTGGTTCATGGTGATCACATTATGGACGTAAAAACTCAGACGTTAAAGGCAAATGATGTCATACTGGTCAGACCCGGAGAAAAAATTGCAGCAGATGGTGTAGTTGTAGAAGGTGAGAGCTATTTGAATGAGAGTTTACTCACTGGTGAATCAAAGCCTGTCGAAAAAAGAAAAGACGATAAGGTTATTGCCGGGGCAATAAACGGTAACGGAGCTCTGAGAATAACTGTTTTGCATGCTGCAAAGGATTCCTATTTATCACAAGTAATAAAACTCGTCCAGGACGCGCAAAAATCAAAATCAAAGACACAATTGCTTGCAGACAATGCGGCAAGATGGCTTACGATCATTGCAATTGTTTCTGGTATTGTCACTTTTTTAGCCTGGTATTCTACTGGCAGGGGCCTTGCCTTTGCTGTTGAGAGAATGGTGACTGTTATTGTAATTTGTTGTCCGCACGCATTAGGACTAGCAGTACCATTGGTTGTCGCAAAATCAACCGCATTGTCCGCTAGAAATGGTTTGCTTATCAAGAACAGAACAGATTTTGAAAATGCAAGGAAAATAACCACCCTGGTATTCGACAAGACAGGCACGTTGACAATCGGCAAATTTGCTGTATCAAAGATTGTCACTCTTGAAAAAAGCTACACTGAAAATGACATTATCCGGTTAGCGTCTGCCCTTGAACAAAACTCTGAACATCCCATTGCAACGGGAATAATGGATAAGGCAAAGGAATTAGGAATCAAAATTCCGATTGCTGAGAATTTCAAAGCAATAGTTGGTCGGGGAGTAGAAGGGACAGTGGAGGGCCAGCGCATAAAAATTGCAAGCCCCGGATATTTAGGTGAAAAAAATATCGCGCTGCCGGACCCCTTCAGCCATGATGCAACCGAAACCGTGGTTTTTGTTTTGACAAATGAAAAACCTGTTGGATTTATTGCGCTGTCCGATGCAATCCGACCAGAATCGGCGGCTGCTATTGCAACTTTGCACGACAACCACATTAAATCAGTTTTGTTGACAGGTGATAATAAGGTTGTGGCTGAAAGCGTCAGCAACAAATTAGGGATAGATACTTACTATGCCGAGGTATTGCCGCATCAAAAACTGGATAAGATTAAAGATCTACAAAGCGAAGGTGAATTCGTTGCTATGACAGGTGATGGAATCAATGATGCGCCGGCCCTTGCTCAGGCGGACGTAGGCATTGCCGTTGGTTCCGGTTCTGATATAGCAGCTGAAACTGCAGGAATAATTCTTGTCAATAGTAACCCGAAAGATGTTGTCAATTTGATCTTGTTTGGTAAGGCTACTTATCGAAAAATGATGCAAAACCTTGCATGGGCGACAGGATACAATATTATCGCATTACCATTGGCAGCAGGAGTACTTTACAGGGTGGGAATACTACTGAGCCCTGCAGCCGGAGCGGTCCTTATGGGTTTAAGTACAGTTATAGTGGCGATCAATGCTAGTTTGCTGAAAGTAAAATGAATTAGCGAAATGGATTTGTCAGCCTTTTATTGCATAGTGAATGATTGATTAGCATCTTAGAAAATTCAAGACTGTCAACTGTCAACTCCCAACTGCTAATACGCTTTGATCCAGAATTTCAAGAGACCGTCGAACTCAGCACCGACCTCCTGAAATGACACTGGGATTTCATGACCCATGCTATGCAATGTGGCGAGCCTTGTTCCAACAGGCTTTAATTCCAGTTGCCTGGATAGACAGCGATTATAATAGTGATATAATTCTTCCGAATAATCAATGGCGTTATCCATCCGGTCCATTTCATCGAGATTTTCATAAAAAGAGTTATAAAAATAGAAATGATCGAAATTCTCAAAATTAATCTGGGTGAAATTGCCCTGCTTAAAAAAAACGTTCCTGAGTTCAAGCTGTTTCTTCAGTTCCTCTGAATAATTTGACAAGTACTTGCGCTGTTCTATCCCATACCAATGAGCAGCAGAATGATAATGACCTGCAACCAAACAGAATTTTCCAGCTCCGCTTCCAATATCCAAAATGCGGGTGTCGGATTGGACCGCTAAGAAATCCGCCGCTCTTTTTGCAATCTTTATTGGTGTCCAAAACATTTGTGCATGCCAGCGTATCGCGACAGGATAAAGCTTGTTAAACTGCTCATCCGAAGCAAACCAATTTGTATGGGAATTATTTTCTCTTACAAACATCAGGATTCTTTGTTATTAGGGTCGGCTTACAGACTGCCATGAGTGCATGGCGAACAAAAACAAAACCCTTTCTTCGCCATAACGCTCTCGTTTAGAGGTTTAGACATTTCTACAATAAAATTATTTAATTAGCCATTCTCTTGCCGTAAACATTGTCAATGCAAAAAGTGACTTTTGTCAATTATTAAAAATAGTAACCATGCAATTAACTTTGCTAGCCCGATCAAACCTTTAGGTACGGGCTGCCTGCCCGAACACACCGTCACTTACGGGAGGGATTGTTCGTACCAACAGCAAGACCGGGAACGGCCGTTTCGCGCAAAATCACGAGTTCCAATAGAAAATTTAGCTATGACGACAGAAGAACCATTAATTTCAGAATATTTAGCCAGCCACTTTTCACAGTTCCAAAGTGAACTTAAGGCTGAGCTGAGCTCACACGCTACCATCAGGCAAATTAAAGCCGGAGAAAATATGTTGCTTACCGGTCAGTATTTGCGCTCTACCATGCTGATTGCAGAAGGCAGAATCAAACTGTTTCGAGAAGGTGATGAGGGAGAAGAATTCTTTATGTATTATCTCGAACCCGGAGATGCCTGCGCACTCTCAATAATCTGCGCCGAAAACAAACAGAGAAGCGGCATCATTGCAAAAGCCGTGGAGGATACAACTGTTATTTCAGTGCCAGTAGCGATAATGGACCATTTGATGCGCAACTATAAATCATGGTATCACTTCGTAATCGAAACCTTCCGAACGCGATTTAATGAATTACTGGAAGTGATTGACAATATTGCTTTTAGAGCAATGGATGAACGCCTTGAATTTTACCTGAAAAAACAGGTGAAAGAATTGAGGGTAACCAAATTGAAAATGACGCACCAGGAAATTGCCAATGACCTTGGTACTTCGCGCGAAGTAATTTCCAGGCTTTTGAAAAAGATGGAAGACAGCGGCAAAGTGGCACTTCACAAGAACCATATCGACTGGATAGGTTAAATCTGCCGACAGTGACAAAAGTTACTTCTGGCGAAAAATAATGCTATGACATTTGTATGCCAATAAAAAGGGCATACGATGGAAATATTAGGATATTCAGCGGCTGTAATAATTGGTCTCTCTTTGGGTATGATTGGTGGTGGTGGTTCTATTCTCACGGTACCCGTGCTGGTTTACCTTTTCCATATCAATCCTGCAACAGCCACTTCTTACTCCCTTTTTATTGTTGGTATTACAAGTCTTTTTGGAGCTTATACCAATTTTCGTAAACAACAGGTGAGCATCGTTACAGCGCTGTTGTTTGGTACGGCTTCTGTTATAACCACACTGGTCATAAGACGTTGGGTGGTTCCAGCCATTCCGGTTATATTGTTCGAAACTGGCAAGTTCGCTATCACAAAATCATTTGCTATGATGGCCGGATTTGCTTTGCTGATGATCATTGCTTCTGTTTCCATGATAAGGCCATGCAGAAAATGTGAAGAGATACAAACGAACGTTCAGCCTGAATATGGACGTCTGTTTTTATTTGGTGTGCTGATCGGTATTGTTACCGGATTATTGGGAGCCGGGGGTGGCTTTTTGCTGATCCCGGCATTGATATTATTCTTGAAAATGCCCATGAAAAAAGCGGTGGGAACATCCCTTTTGATCATAGCTTTGAATTCATTGATTGGTTTCACCGGAGATATCGGAAACTACACAATTGACTGGGCATTGTTGGCAATTTTAACTGTATTGGCCATTTCCGGGATTCTGATCGGCAGTTTTGTGAGCCAGGGAATCAATGGCAATAAGCTTAAAAAAGGATTTGGATTCTTTGTCATGATTATGGGCATTTATATCATTACCAACGAATTGTTAAGATCCGGCTTGTGATGGTCATCCATCCAGATTGTGACAGTTGTCACTGTTGGAGCAAATCATACAAACGAAATTTGTATGGAAAAAACTAAGTCATGCGTATTGAACAAATATATACCGGATGTCTTGCACAAGGAGCCTATTACATCGAAGATAATGGTGAAGCAGTTGTCATTGACCCCCTTCGCGAGACTGCGCCTTATATTGAGCGTGCGACAAAGGATAATGCAACATTTAAGTATATATTCGAAACTCACTTTCATGCTGATTTTGTGAGTGGTCACATTGATCTTGCTAAAAAGACCGGTGCCCAGATTGTTTACGGACCTACAGCAAAGCCCGCTTTTGAAGCGCATGTGGCAACCGACGGTGAGGTATTCCAGGTGGGCGATGTCACTATAACGGCAATCCATACCCCAGGCCACACAATGGAAAGTACCTGTTATTTGCTAAAGGATGCAGACGGCAAATCGATCGGTTTATTCACTGGCGATACTTTATTCATCGGAGATGTTGGACGCCCGGACCTGGCGCAAAAAATTGAAGGAAACCTGACTGAAGAAAAATTGGCTGGCTATCTCTACGACTCCTTGCATACTAAGATAATTCCTCTGCGGGATGATATCACTATTTACCCCGCGCATGGTGCTGGCTCTGCTTGTGGCAAGAACATGAGCAAAGAGACTACCGACAAATTGGGGCACCAAAAGCAGGTAAACTATGCATTGCAGCTCATGGATAAAGAAACTTTTGTAAAGAAAGTTACAGAAGGCCTTACGCCGCCACCAGCTTATTTTCCGTTGAATGTTATGTTGAACATGCAAGGATCTGAAAGTATAGATCTTGTTTTACAAAAAGGCTTGAAAGCGTTGGCGCCAAAAGAATTTGAGGAAGTTGCTAACGAAACAGGTGCTTTGTTGTTAGACACACGTGAGGGGCAAAAGTTTGCTGAAGGTTTTGTTCCGGGATCTATCAATATCGGAATCGACGGCAATTTTGCACCCTGGGTAGGTGCCTTGATCCCCGATATTAACCAACCCGTTTTATTGATTACTGAACGGGGACGTGAAGAAGAAGTGGTAACCAGGTTGGCTCGTGTCGGCTACGACAACACTGTCGGTTTTTTGCAGGGTGGCCTTGAAAAATGGAAAGAAGCCGGAAAAGAAACTGATTCGATTCCCTCTATTGGTGTTCATGAATTAGGAGAGAAGATGAATCAGAATAACGCGGTGATATTGGACATAAGAAAACAAAGTGAATATTCAGCAGAGCATATTATTGATGCTGAAAATATTCCCCTGGAAGACATCAATAACCATATGTCTGTAATTAGGAATGACAAAACATATTACGTTCATTGTGCTGGCGGGTATCGCTCGATGATATTCAATTCAATTCTTCGCGCACGTGGGTACCATAATTTGGTCGATATCCGCGGCGGCTTTAAAGCCCTTAAGGATACTGATTCGTTCAGTGTATCCGCACAGAGCTGTCAAATTTCAAAGGCTTAAGGCCTACCCATTTCAAGCAGCATTATTTTTTACAACAACCAGGATCTGCAAACTTTGGTCACCAGGCTTTCAAAAGTCAATTAACCAGGTTGCATGCACCATAAAAAAATATTTTACAATGAGTATTTTGTCTTTTATTTTCAAAAAGAAACAATCTGCTGACTTTAAGAAACTGATTAGTGAAGGCGCGATTGTCTTAGATGTGAGGACTCCCGTTGAATTTGACAACGGACATGTCCGTGGAAGCATCAATATTCCCTTCCAAATTTTGAGCAAGATGTTGCCTGCGAAATTATTTAATGCTAAAGCAGTCATCGTCTGTTGCCAGTCGGGAACGAGGAGTGGAATGGCGAAGGCATTGCTGGAGAAGAAAGGAATCGTTGCTTACAACGGCGGCTCATGGACAGACGTACAAAGAGCAATTGTGTAAATGAGTTGATTGGTATGACAGCATGAGCCGAAGCCTAATTTGACGACTGAGGAGTAGCTTTTGCCACAAAATAGGCACCTAGGAACTTAAGTATACACAGGAAGGTTTAATTCAACTTCCCGATGAATTGTCTTTTCATGGCTCTTTCTTTGATCCTCGAGGGCAGAAAAATAGCTACCTCCATGAGATCAGGTGTCAGCCCGCTACGTGAAACTACACCACCGGTAACCCCTCTTTACTAGGCCTTTACGTATCTTCGCTGCAAAATCGATTGATTGAAGTACCTGCGGGCTCTAAATAAATATTTCTGGAAATATCGCTGGCGATTGATCCTGGGAATTGTTTTTATTATCCTTTCAAACTATTTCCGGATATTAACTCCCCAGGTAACCGGCTTTGTTGTCAATTCTGTTAAAAAGGAATTAAGCAGTAGGGCCGAACCCAGGCTCGCCCAGGAAAAAACTATTTCTGATGGATCGCAGGCGAAGGAGAATAAAAATACCACCTCCCAGAGAATAGAAGCTGACAATTATGATGTCCTCGTCAAAAAATTTATTCGCAAGCTGGATTTGTCCAATAGATCATTTGGATTCAAGGTAGCGGCAAGCGGAATTACATTGCTTGTTTTGGCATTGATTGGTGGTTTTTTCATGTTCCTTATGCGGCAGACGATCATCGTCATGAGTCGACATATTGAATATGATCAAAAGAATGAGATCTTTCGTCATTACCAGCTCCTGGACACCAATTTCTACAAGACACATAGCACGGGTGATCTCATGAGTCGCATGGCCGAAGATGTAAGCCGGGTTAGGATGTATACCGGACCTGCGATCATGTACCTCGGGAACCTTCTGGCAACCATTGGATTCAGCCTGTTTTTCATGATTCGGAGGGATGCCTTGCTTACCTTATATGTCCTGGCCCCATTGCCTATTTTGGCAGTAACGATCTATTATGTCAACACCATTATCCATAAAAAAAGCGAGCATATTCAGGCGCTGCTGAGTAGTTTGACAACAAATGCGCAGGAATCATATAGCGGCATCCGGGTAATCAAGTCCTTTGTGCAGGAGAAAGCCATGTATCGATTCTTCGAACATAACAGTGAAGACTACCGGAAAAATGCCATCGGCCTCGCTAAGATTGAGTCGATCTATTTTCCGGCCATGGGTTTGATCATTGGCTTGAGTACGCTCTTAACCATTATGGTCGGAGGACTATATGTAATTCGGGGAGAACATGGTATGGATTTGGGCACCATTACTGAGTTTGTGATTTATATTACTATGCTGGTTTTTCCCGTCAGTGCAATTGGTTGGGTGGCAAGTATGGTCCAACGGGCAGCGGCATCGCAAAAGAGATTGAACGAATTTCTCGAAACAACGCCTCAGATTCGTGATCCGCAGGTGGCACAGCCGGCTAAGATCGTTGGCAATATTTCTTTTCGGAATGTAGAATTTATTTATCCAAATACTGGAATCCACGCAGTTAAGCATTTCAACCTGGACATAAGGA
This sequence comes from Bacteroidota bacterium, assembly GCA_003175695.1. GTDB lineage: Bacteria > Bacteroidota > Bacteroidia > Chitinophagales > Chitinophagaceae > Puia. The sequence goes on from PSRA01000027.1 coordinate 11,609, forward strand.
AAGGAGAGAAGATAGCCATTATTGGCAGGACTGGAAGCGGCAAAACAACAATCGCTCAACTTCTCCTAAGATTTTATGATCCCACCGAGGGATCCATACATGTCGACGGAATAGATCTTAGGAAATTAGATTTACAGGATCTCAGGAAGCAAATCGGATACGTACCTCAGGATGTCTTTTTATTCAGCGATACCGTTACCGGCAATATCCTTTTTGGCATGCCAAAAGAAGATACCGACATGGAGAAAGTTAGACTGGCAGCGAAGTATGCCAGTGTAGAGAAAGAAATCCAGGATTTCCCCCATCAATATGAAACTACCATCGGTGAGAGGGGTGTTACGTTGAGTGGTGGCCAAAAACAGCGCATTTCCATCGCCAGGGCACTTATCCAGGATCATGAAGTAGTAGTTTTTGACGACTGTCTGAGTGCTGTAGACACAAAAACAGAAAAAGAAATCATTGATAACTTATATACCTACCTGAAAAATAAGACTGCCATTATCATCACCCATCGAATCTTCTCCCTGTTCGATTTCGACAGGATCGTTGTTCTGGACGAAGGGAAGATTGTTGAGACCGGAACTCATCGGGAATTGTTGGCACTCAATGGCTACTATACCGAATTGTACGAGCAGCAACAACTAATAGACGAAAGGGATTCAGCAGCTCGAAATGGCCAATCTCTAGAAGATATTGCTCCCTGATTCTGACTTGAAAATCAAGCGGGAATTAATGTTCAATAATACGTATGCAAATTTTGTCAATTCGAAAACAATATTATATTTGTGCGTACTTTTTGAATTCGTTTAATTTTTAAATGTAAAAAAAACTATTGTGGCGTACGAGAACAATGACAAAAGAATGGAAAGTGTATATAGTAAGCGTATCAGGGCCG
>PSRA01000182.1 GCA_003175695.1 Bacteroidota bacterium
AATTCGGCCGAAAATTTGATGCTTAAAAACCACCTTCAGTTGCAGCACGGCAAAACACAGTGGAGTAAAATTTCATAACTTACAGAACATTGAATCAAGTCGCTCGTTCCAAATCTAATAGATTGAAAAGAAGGGTATTCATAATTTGTATTCTATTAATTCGTGTCTCTATATCCCTTTATGCGCAAACCGGGTATTCCAACCTAGAATTCGTTGAAAATAAAGGACAGTGGGATAACCGAATCCATTTTAAAGCCGAAATCAATAACGGCAGTTTCCTGCTTACAAGACAGGGATTTTCTGTGGTCCTCAGGGATGCGGCAGATATGGAAAAGATCAGGAATTACAGCCATGGCATGGCACCCGCGTCCATCAAGCAACCAGTTCGAAAATTACCAGCCAGTAACGATGTAAAAATAGGATTGAACAAAAATGTGCAATCCATTATTCATTCGCATCTGTATGAAGTTAGCTTCCTGAATGCCAATGAGAATGTCGAGATAATGCCTGACAAACCTTTGCCAACATACAATAACTACTTTATCGGTAATGATCCGCATAAATGGGCATCGAATTGCCAGATTTACCAGGGCGTTACTTACAGAAACATATATCCGAATATTGATCTGCGCTATTATACTGACAATGATAATGGCATGCTTAAATATGATCTGATTGTGCATCCAGGGGCAGACCCAAACCAGATCATTATGAAATACCGGGGCGCCAGCAAATTGAGCATTAAAGACAATCATCTCATCACCCATACTTCTGTTGGTGATGTAAAAGAATTTGTGCCCAGATCATTCCAAACAAATGAGTCAGGTCGAACGGAACTGGAATGCAAATACATCTTGGGATCGGACAGTACCATCAGATTCAGAGTAAGCAATTACTCCAAAGATGCAACGTTGATTATTGATCCCACCCTTGTATTCTCCACTTTTACTGGAAGCAGATCTGACAATTGGGGCTATACGGCCACTTATGATAACTCAGGAAATTTCTATTCAGGGAGCATCGTGCTGGATGATCATGGAAGTGGCAGTTATTTTGGAGCCACACCCGGCGCATTCCAAACAAGTTTCCAGGGAGGAGATGGCAGCGAGGGAGCAGGCTTTGGATACGATGTTGGAATCATGAAATTTAATAGCCGGGGAACTAACAGGGTGTATGCAACATATATTGGAGGTAAAGGCGACGAACAACCGCACAGTCTTTTTGTGGATAATGCCGGCAACCTTGTTGTGGCAGGAAGAACCAGTTCCAGTGATTTTCCTTCAACCCAGCCAACTTTTGGAAACGGAGGCAGCTTCGATATTTTCATTACTAAACTCAATGCATCTGGCAGCGGAATAATCGGATCCAGAAAATTCGGGGGAAAAGGATGGGATGGAGTAAATATTGCCCCAAAATATTTGGGGACTCCAATTCCTATGGGACAAAACTCTTTGCGTCTCAATTATGGCGATGATGGAAGAAGTGAAGTGGTCCTGGATGGTGCAAATAATATTTATCTCGCTTCATGCACTCAATCTGATGATTTTCTTTGCACGCCCAACGCATTTCAAACTAAGCGAGCAGGAAAACAGGACGGCGTTTTTATCAAGACGAACCCTGACCTGAGCGTGGTTCTTGCCAGTACTTATCTTGGAGGAAATGGCGATGATGCCGCCTTTGTTCTGGCATTAAATCCGACTAACAATGACATTTACATCGCAGGTGGAACGGCAAGCACGAATCTACCGGGCACTGGCAATGGACCTGTTTTGTACAATACACTCCAGGGCGATATTGACGGCTTCATTTCTATCATAAGTAATGATGGTGGTACACTGAGAAAAACATCCTATCTCGGAACAAATGGAACGGAGGTAATATTTGGAGTCCAGTTCGACAAATTTGGATATCCCTACGTAATGGGGACGACCACCGGGGCATGGCCTGTTGTGAATGCTGCCTGGAGCCAAAAGGGCGGTAAACAATTTATTTCTAAGCTTCAACCCGATCTAAGCAATTGGGTCTACTCAACCACATTTGGCAAAGGTGATGTGTATCCGGATATATCCCCTACGGCATTCCTGGTTGACCGTTGCGAAAACGTATATGTGTCAGGATGGGGAGGCGGCATCGAAACTGAAGATATCTACGTGTATCATAATTCAACCACTTCTGGGTTGTCCGTAACACCCGATGCTTATCAAAAAAATACTGATGGTGCAGATTTCTACTTTTTCGTTTTGAAGAAGAATGCCACCGCTCAATTGTATGGGAGTTTTTATGGACAGAATGGAGGATTTAGTGATCACGTAGATGGTGGAACGAGCCGCTTCGACAGGCAAGGGATAATTTACGAAGCGATTTGTGCCAACTGTTTCGGCGGTGCCACTTTTCCTACCACCCCAGGCGCCTGGTCGCGCGTTAATGGCACCGGGAGCAACGGCTGCAACCTGGCTGCTGTAAAGATTGCATTTAACTTTGCAGGAGTGGCCGCCGATCTTCGTTCGATGATTAATGGCCGTTATGACAGCTCCGGCTGTGTCCCCCTGAATACCCTGCTTACCGATACCATCCACAATGCTAAAATGTACGTCTGGAATTTTGGTGATGGTACACCTGATACGATGACCACCAGCAACCAGGTGAATCATTTGTATAACAATATTGGAACTTATCCGGTCCGGCTCATTGCTATTGACTCCAGCACTTGTAATATTGCTGACACGGTTTATATACATATTCGTGCCCGCAATGACAAGGCCGACCTGGCTTTTAACGCGGCAAAGCTTCCACCTTGCCAGTCGCTCACTTATCAATTCGATAATGTATCGGTGCCTCCTGCAGGAAAGCCTTTCGGACCCAATACTTTTACCTGGGATTTTGGCGATGGCAGTGCTCCGCTTGTTGCCGGCAACCCCACTATCACTCATGCTTTTCCTTCGCCAGGAACTTATAATGTATCCCTGCTGATGTTGGACACCAGCTATTGTAATTATCCGGACAGTGCACAGAAAACACTTCGCATTGCCCCTGTCGTCAAAGCGCAATTCGATGTGCTTTCAGGATGCGCTCCCTACAATGCCCAGTTCAATAATACCTCGGTCGCAGGATTGCAATTCGCCTGGGATTTTGGGGACGGTTCCACTTCCACTGATTTCAATCCCGTTCATCTGTATACCGATACCGGAGCCTATACAATCCATCTGACCGTATATGATTCGACTACATGTAATAAAGTCGACTCCACGTCCAGGTCAATTTTCGTTCACACTAAGCCTCAGGCAGCATTCACAGACCAGCCGGTTCCGCCTCAGATTAATACGCCAACCGTATTCACCAATAATTCTACTGCGGCCAGTCAGTTCAAATGGTTCTTCGGTGATGGTGATACTTTGTTTAAAGCGACGAGAAATATCCCGGATACTGTCATTCACCAATATGAAAGTACCGCTACCTTCCAGGCATGCCTGGTTGCATATAACCAATTTGGTTGCACGGATACAACCTGTGCTCCCGTACAAGCCCTGATCAATCCTCTCCTGGACGTTCCAAATGCATTCACTCCTGGAAGATTCGGTCAGAACAGCATTATTCGGGTGCGTGGATTTGGCATAGGCAAAATGACCTTCAGGATCTACAACAGGTGGGGACAAAAAGTATTTGAATCAAATAATCCGGATTATGGATGGGACGGCAATTTCAATGGAAAGCCGCAGCCCATGGATGTCTATGCATATACCCTCGATGCCGTTTTCTTCGATGGGAAAAAAATAACCAAAACTGGAGACATCACTTTAATTAGATGAGTATGGTCAAACCAGAAACAACCAAGCGATTTCGCCACCGCACTGATTCCTAATGAAATTTCTCACTTCCGGTTGGTCCAGGTTTTGTGAAGTGAATTTTACCAAGTTTCCTGCTTACTTTGAAAAAGATAAATTGTAAAAAAAATCCGCTTGGAAAAAAGAATTTTCATAGCACTGGTTTTCATGTCGACCTCCATCATGAAGGCATGGTCCCAGGAAGGCTATTCCAATCTTGAATTTGTGGAAAATAAGGGGCAGTGGGACAGTCGGGTTTCATTGAAAGGACAATTCAACAGCGGATCCATTTTCCTTTTGAAAAACGGATTCTCTATTCTATTACATAATCCTGAGGAACTGGCAAGATTGAGAGGCAGCCATCTTGGTCGACTGGCAGTTCCTGAAAATATTCCGCCCAGTGCAACGCTGAGGAACCGACCGGCCAATAATGGCAAGGCAGGCATTCGCACCGATATTTTGCATTCACATGTTTATACGGTGTCATTCAAAGGAAGCAGTGAACATGCAGAAATTGTTCCCGACAAGCCTCTTCCCACCTACGACAATTACTTTATCGGAAACGATCCTTCTAAGTGGGCCTCTCACTGCCGCATATTCCTTGGTGTTACTTACAGGAACGTATATCCGAATATTGATATCCGCTATTATACAAACTATGGACAATTAAAGTATGATATCATTGTTCACCCTGGCGGTGATCTAAGTAAGGTTGCCCTGCAGTACGAGGGCGTGGATAAAATGACGCTTCGCAATAACCAGGTGTCAATAAAGACATCAGTAGGAGAAGTGAAGGAACTCAAGCCTTATGCTTACCAGGCTGGCACAAACGGTCATGAACAAGTTGAATGCCGTTATCTGCTTAAAGATGATAATACGCTTCGCTTCGAAGCAAAGAACTACAGGACGGATGTTCCCCTGATAATAGACCCTACACTGGTCTTCTCTACGTTCACGGGAAGTACGGCCAGCAACTGGGGATTCACAGCAACCCCCGGGCCCGATGGAAGTTTTTATGCGGGCGGGATTGTCTTTGGGGATGGATATAAAGTTTCACCCGGGGCGTTTGAAACGACTTTCAAAGGAGGAACCTTTGATGTAGGCATCATCAAATTTAATGGGACGGGGACCAATCGTGTCTATGGAACATACATTGGAGGCGGCGACAATGAAACGCCGCATAGTTTGTTCTGCGATCCGCAAGGTAATTTGGTCGTGCTCGGTAGAACTTATTCTCCCGATTTCCCCTTTCTCACTACCGTGGGGCCACAGGCAAAAGGAACCGCGAAAATGTTTGTGTTGAAATTGAATCGGGATGGCTCTGGCCTGATTGGAAGCATGCGGATTGGAGGTTCATCGGACGATTGCGTAAATGTCCGTGATCAGTTCCGGCAGGAAAATGAAAAGGCAGAATCGCTGATTAAGAATTATGGCGATGACTCGAGAAGTGAGGTGATCCTGGATGGCGCCAATAATATCTATGTGGCAGGTTCAACGCAATCAAAAGATTTTCCTCATACCGCCGGTGTTTTCCAGCCCGCGTTTGGTGGTGGCACGCAGGACGGTGTCGTGCTTAAAATCAATCCAGCCTGCAACGCCATCATTTTCTCCAGTTTTCTTGGCGGCTCCGCCGAGGACGCTGCCTTTGTTTTGAAACTTAATCCAGCCAATGGCGATATCTATGTGGCTGGTGCAACCGCCAGCAGCGATTTTCCCGGAAACAAGGCGGGCGTCGTGCAGGGCACCTACCAGGGAGGCATAGCCGATGCATATATCACGATCATCAGTAATGATGGAACGGTGCAGAAAAGGACCACTTTCCTGGGCACTCCTAATTTTGATGCCATCTATGGAATTGAATTTGACAAGAAAGGCTTTCCCTATGTCATGGGCTCCACCAAAGGTGACTGGACCGTTACTAATAATGTGGGTTATGTAGATGCAGGTGCCAAACAATTTATTTCAAAACTGCAGCCAGATCTTTCAGCTTATGTCTATTCAACGACATTCGGTACAGCATCCAATCTGCCAAACATTTCGCCTGTAGCCTTTCTTGTTGACCGATGCGAGAACGTATATGTTTCCGGATGGGGAGGATGGTTATTTGCGAATGAAGATCCGTATGGTCTGTCCGGGACTCTTGGAATGCGAACGACACCCAATGCTATCAAACCCAATACAGACGGTCGCGATTTTTATTTTATGGTGCTGAAACGAGATGCCACTAGTTTGTTATATGGAACTTTTTTTGGTCAGGGTGATGGAATGAAAAGCATTAGTGAACACGTAGATGGGGGAACAAGTCGCTATGACCGGTTTGGCGTTATTTACCAGGCCATTTGCGCCAATTGTGGAGGTAATAGTGTGACGCCTTTTAAAACAACGCCAAATGTGTGGTCGAATGTAAACGGAACGGGTGGCAACGGATGTAACGAAGCTGCTGTGAAGATTGCATTTAACTTTGCAGGAGTGGCCGCCGATCTTCGTTCGTATATTAATGGCCGTTATGATAGCTCAGGTTGCGCACCACTCAATGCCCTGCTCACCGACACCATCCACAACGCTAAAATGTACCTCTGGAATTTTGGTGATGGTACTCCCGATACGATGACCACTAGTAACCAGGTCAATCATTTGTATAGCAACATTGGAACCTATCCCGTCCGGCTCATTGCCATTGACTCCAGCACTTGTAATATTTCCGATACTGTTTATCTCAATATCAGGGCCCGCAATGACAAGGCCGACCTTGCTTTCAATACAGCAAAGCTTCCACCCTGCCAGTCGCTCACTTATCAATTCGATAATGTATCGGTGCCTCCTGCAGGAAAGCCTTTTGGACCCAATACTTTTACCTGGGACTTTGGTGATGGCAGTGGTCCTGTTGTTGCCAGTGGTCCCACCATCACGCATACTTTTGCATCCCCCGGAACTTATAATGTTGCTCTGTTGATGTTGGATACCAGCTATTGCAATTATCCGGACAGTGCACAGAAAACGCTTCGTATTGCGCCACTCGTCAAAGCGCAATTCGATGTGCCTTCCGGATGCGCTCCTTATAATGCCCAGTTTAATAATACTTCCCTGGCGGGACTACAGTTCTTCTGGGATTTTGGAGATGGTTCCACCTCTACTGATTTCAATCCTGTTCACCTGTATACTGATACTGGCACCTATACAATCCATCTGACTGTATACGATTCGACTACATGTAATAAGGTCGACTCTACAACCAGATCAATCATCGTTCATGCAAAACCTCAGGCAGCCTTTACCGACCAGCCGGTTCCGCCCCAGACCAATACGCCTACCGTATTCACCAATAATTCTTCTGCTTCAGCCAGCCAGTTTAAATGGCTCTT
>PSRA01000146.1 GCA_003175695.1 Bacteroidota bacterium
AATGACAGCTTCCCTGATCAGCCTTCCTTTACTACCGGGTGGGCATTTGAAGGCTTTGGAGAATTTTCGAACAAAGAACTATGACGGACCCATGCTCCGGGTGGCCATCATGGGGTTGGGCAGTTATGGAACGCGAGTTGCGGAGGCGATGAGAGATTGTCAAAAAGCAAAACTCGTGGGGGTCATCAGTGGCACACCTTCTAAGATCAAGGCCTGGCAATCGCGATACGGGATCCCCGAAAAGAATTGTTACAATTACCAAAACTTCGATGAGATCAGGAATAATCCGGATATTGATGCTGTCTATGTGATCACACCTAACGCCCTACATAAAGATGAGGTGATCCGTGTTGCCAGGGCGGGAAAGCATGTTATCTGCGAAAAACCCATGGGCCTGAATGCTAAGGAGGGGGAAGCCATGGTGGAAGCGTGCAAGCAGGCCAAGGTAAAGCTATTGGTGGGATACCGCATGCATTTTGAACCTAAGACACTCGAGATAATCCGCATGCGAAAAGATGGAGAACTGGGAAAAATTCTTTTTTTCCAGGGACTGTCCGGCTTCAGGATAGGCGACCCTAATCAATGGCGACTCAATAAAGACCTTGCCGGCGGCGGCGCTATGATGGATATTGGCATTTATTCGGTTAATGGTGCCAGGTATATGATCGGTGAAGAGCCGGTTTGGGTAACCGCGCAGGAGACCAAAACAGATCACGTGAAGTTCAAAGAAGGAGTGGACGAGACCATTCAATTTCAATTGGGATTTCCCGGCGGCGCCACTGCTTCCTGTTTGTCGACATATAGCCAGAACAACCTGGATCGTTTTTTTCTGAATGGTGAAAAAGGATTTGCAGAATTGCAGCCAGCTACCGGTTATGGTCCGATAATGGGGCGAACGTTCAAGGGTGGATTGAACCTTCCTACTAAAACTCACCAGACCGTACAGATGGATGAGATGTCAGAAATTATTTTTCATGGAAAGGAGCCGGTTGTTCCCGTGGATGGTGAAGAAGGGCTGAGAGATTTGAGAATCATTGACGCGATTTATTTAGCGGCAAAAACAGGTAATAGAATCAATCTTGTTTAGTTTTCCATGCCCACTTTACCATCATTCTTAACCCAAAACACAAACATTGCATATGACCCCTCACTGGAAATTCTTGCTCGTAGTCTTTTCTATGACGGGCAACTATTTACAAGCCCAACAGGTAACACTGTCCCCCGATCAGATTAAGACACTCACTGCAGATTGGAAAGGTGATCGCTTTTCCGACGGCAGACCAAAAACATCTGACCGGATGTTAGCCCGACTCAGGAATGTTTCATTGGAAGAAGCGTGGGGATACCTGCGCAATAAAGGCTACCAAAATCAATTCGAAGGTGAATGGATGGTCATTCGGCCGGATTCAGTAATGGTGGGCAGGGCAGTCACCGCACAGTATTGGCCAATGCGTCCTGACTACGATAAATCGATAAAAGAAAAAGGGAAATCCGAAGGTAGAATTGGGCCGACTAATTCCTGGCCCATTGACGTGTTGAGAGACGGAGATATCTATGTGGCCGACAGTTATGGAAAAATGGCTGACGGCACTTTGATTGGTGATAATCTCGGGAACGCCATCTTCGCAAAATCTCACAAGGGGGTTGTTTTTTATGGGTCTGTTCGGGATATCGAGGGCCTCGAGGAAATAAATGGCTTCAATGGATGGATCAAAGGATATGACCCATCCTACATCCAACAAATGATGTTGGGCGGTATTAACGTGCCGGTAAGAATTGGCAGAGCGATCGTCATGCCTGGTGATGTGATATTGGCAAAAAAAGGCGGCATTGTATTCATTCCGGCACAATTTCTCGATGACCTGGTGCAGAATGCGGAATTCATCGAGCTGCGCGACGCATTCGGACATCAACGTTTACGCGAAGGAAAATATACCCCCGGTCAGATTGATCAGCAATGGACAGACGAAATCAAAAAAGACTTTCTGCAATGGCTTGACACGCAAAAAAATCTTCCCATGACCAGAAAGGAATTGGACGATTATATGAAAGAAAGAAATTGGTGAAATGATTTGTGCCTTTGCGGGAAATGGATATTTCATTTGCGAATTATTAAATAGATTTTTATGACTCCATCAGAAAAATTCCTTCGGAAATTGGGATTGAAGGCCAAGGAAAATATAACTAATGACGATTCCGCGCATGAAGAAAACAGCAGGCGGTCGTTCTTAAAAAAATCGGCCTTTGGAGGCGTTGCGCTTGGCACAGCCACTTTGTTTTCTCCCGTTGAGGATTTGATTGCGCGCACAACTCAAAAAGTCAGTCGGTACTCTGCACCATCCGACCTGAAAATTACGGATATGCGTTACTGTGTGATACAGAATGTAGGAAGAACGCCCATTATTCGGATCGATACCAACCAGGGCATTTATGGATTGGGAGAAGTGAGGGATGGCGCCGACGAACGTTACGCCCTGATGTTAAAGAGCAGGATATTGGGAGAAAATCCCTGTAACGTGGAAATGATTTTCAAAACGATCAGGCAATTTGGCGGCCCGGCCCGGCAAGGCGGAGGAGTTTGTGCAGTGGAGATGGCGCTCTGGGATCTTTGTGGAAAGGCATATAATGTTCCTGCCTGGCAGTTATTAGGTGGGCGTTACCGTGACAAAATCCGGCTCTATGCAGATACACCGGAAGCGCCTACACTGGACGAATTCAAGGAAAAGATCCGCCACCGGCTGGAAGTGCAGGGAATGACGTGGTTGAAAATGGATATTTCAATTGGCGAAGTGAAAAATGTTCCGGGTGCACTCAACAATACTAAGTTTTGGGGATCGAACTTAGGACAATGGAACGGCGGGACTATGGATTATGCGAACACCCGTCATCCATTCACGGGAATTCAAATTAATGAGAAAGGATTGGATGAAATGGCGAAGATTATTAGTGAAGTCCGGTCAGTAGTTGGATATGAGATACCCCTCTCTTCGGATCATTACGGACATTTTGATTTGAATAACGCCATACGTTTTGGAAAAAAAGTAGAACCATACAGACTCGCGTGGTTGGAAGATATGGTGCCATGGCAATATACTGATCAATACAAAACGATCTCTGATGCGTTGGAGACACCTATTCTGACAGGAGAAGATATTTATTTGTTGAGTGGATTTAAACCTTTGATTGATATCCATGCAGTAGATATTATTCATCCCGACCTGGCGACATCTGGCGGACTTTTAGAAACAAAAAGAATTGGCGACTACGCCGAAGAACATGGTGTAGCCATGGCCATGCATTTTGCGGGTAGTCCCGTTTCATTTATGGCCAGTGTTCACTGTGCCGCAGCAACTCAGAATTTTCTCGCCCTTGAGCATCATTCCTTAGATAGTCCCTGGTGGGACACGATCGTGAAGACTACCGATGGCAGAAAATTATTTGAAAAAGGGTTTGCGAATTTGCCATTGACGGCGCCGGGATTAGGAATTGATTTGGTGGATGAAGAGGTGAAGAAACATTTGATTCCTTCCGATCCTTCCTATTTCGCACCGACACCACAGTGGAATGATAAGAGGTCACATGATAGATTGTGGAGTTAGGAAGTTTCACGGAAAGGCGGTAGACTATTCCGTTCTTAGGCTCTTCACCGGATTATTCCATGCCGCTTTCATAGATTGATAGCTCACCGTCAGAAATGCAATCAACACAATTATCACGAATGGCAACAGGAACAGCAGCCAACTTAATTGAATCCTGAATGCATAAGATTGCAACCATTTATGCGTGCCGAACCAGGCTATGGGCGTAGCAACCACAAAAGCTATGAGCAAGAGAATAGCAAATTCTTCGTAAAGCAATCTCAAAATGCCGGCAACTGAAGCGCCAAGGACTTTTCGAATGCCAATTTCTTTCGTGCGTTGCAAGGTCGTGAAAGATGCCAGGCCGAAGAGGCCGAGGCAAGCCACCAAAATGGCCAAGGTAGTAAACAGGCCGAATACCTGTCCGAATCTTTGATCTGCTTTATATTGGTGATCGAAATGTTCATCGAGGAAAAAATAATCGAAAGTATTTCCCGGAAAAAAGACTGCCCATTGCTGCTTAACAAGATCTACTGTTTTGGCTGCATCTTCTGTATTCAGTTTAACGGAGAAGTATCCACGAATTGCGGGTATCAACCGGAATATTAATGCATCATAGGCATCCCGCAAAGATTGCTGGTGAAAGTTTTCTGATACGCCAACGATTGTATATTGATGTCCCCAGAAGTCTATTTTCTTGCCTATTGCTTCTTCTGGTTTATTAAAGCCCAGCTGCCCGATTCCTTTCCGGTTAAAAACTACTGCATTAGAATCTGTTGCAAATTCTTTAGCGAAAGGACGGCCGGCAATAATTTTTAGACCGAACGTGTGGATGAAATCATAGTCCACTCCAATTATCCTGTATTGTTTTTGTTGCGATTCGTTTGCGCCAACTAACTTAATACCACCTGCATTCCAATGAATCTCGTCGCCCGGTACGGAGGTGGAAGCCGCCACACTGCGGATGGCGGGATTGCGAAGCAATTCATCTTTGAAACCACTTGTCCTTTGAGTGAAGGTCGAATCAGTCACGATAGGTGGGTTTACGACGAGCGTTTGATCGATATTAACACCCAGCGATTGCCTGCGCATGAACTGGATTTGCTTGTACACTGCCGTTGTTCCGATTAAAAGAAACAATGAAGCGGCAAACTGAAAGACTACTAAAGATTTTCTCAAAACAGATCCCTGCCTGCCGGAAATTATTTTACCTTTTAAGACTTCTACGGGGTTGAAGGAGGATAAAACGAATGCGGGATATAAACCGGACAGAAAAACTCCGGTTATATACAATCCGAAAAGCGTCAGCCAAAACCCGGGCCTTGCAAAAAGCGTAAACGTGATTTCTTGTCCGGCTAATCGACTGAATAACGGCAGCGTTAAAAAAATAATGACCAGCGCAAGTACCAAGGCAATACCATTCAAAAGAGCGGATTCAAACAGGAATTGCCTGACGAGTTGATTTCTTTTCGATCCGATTGCTTTGCGAACGCCGACCTCACGGGCACGGTTAATCGCCCGGGCGGTAGCCAGGTTAATATAGTTCACCCAGGCTATCACAATGATAAAAAATGCAATGCCCAATAATAAATAAACGGTTTTGCCGTCGCCGGTCGGTGATGGTTCGCCCATGAAGTGTGAATACAAATGAATATCACTTATTGGTTGCAGATGGTACTTGACTGCGGCATTGTATTTTTTCATATCATCCGCAACAAACTTGTACGCTACAGGATCCAACTTTGCTTCCACCTTTTTTGGATCTGCATCTGGCCGAAGAAGGAGATAGCTCAGACATCCATCCCATTCCCAGGCATTTTCAGCGTCGTCGCCATTCTTTTTGCTTTGGGCAACGAAGGTTGAGTAGGAAATAAGCATGTTGGTTTGTAATTGGGTATTTGCAGGCATGTCCTTGAAGATCCCGGTGATCTTGACAGGAAGATGGCCGCTCAGGAGAAGGGTTTTTCCGGTTGCATTCAGATCGCCGAACAATGTGCGTGAAGTAGATTCAGAGATAACTGCCGTATTGGGCTCGACTAATACTGTATTTGGATCACCGACAAGTAATGGGTAAGAAAAAATATTAAAGAAGGACTTGCTTGAAAAGAATGCTTTGTCAATTTTGAATATTTTATTGTTGACTTTTGTGACTTCAGATCCATCGTCGACTACCTTGACATAGTCCTCTATTTCGGGAATTGCATTTTTGAATGAATTGGCAGCGCCAAAAGCGCCAGCAGCCCATTGAGTAGAGATTTTGCCATTATCAAAACGGTCTTGTTCTAGACGGAATATTCTGTCTTTTTTAGAATGAAAGTTTTCATAGCTAAGTTCAAAGTCTACATACTGAATGATGAGGAGACAGGCTGAAATGCCGATGGCCAGGCCAAAAATGTTAATCGCCGAATACGCTTTATGCCTCGTGACATTACGTAAGGCAATTTTGAAATAGTTTTTAAGCATTTGGTCGATTTAGCTGCTGCTACCCTAAAGGGCTTCGATTGCACTCTCTTTGTGAGCTACTAAAGCGATGCCAAAATTTTATTTGGTTGCCTGCCAATTCCTTATAGAGATTTAAAAGAAGGAAACAGTTCGATTTTGATACAATAAGTGAATCGATTTGCGACAGCTTAAGAAACCGAATTACTTGGGAACTACGAAGATTGCCAAGGATATTGCCATCCCCAATGTAAAAGAATATCGTTGCCGGACCAAGCAAATACTCGTGGCTTTCTGAAAAATGGTAGTTCTGTACATTTCTTGAAATAGCCCATTCTTCCAATATCCCGCCACAATTATGTCGGTATTTGGGATATATGTATCCTGATATCAACACGTCGTTGACCTGGATAGCAACGCCGGTAGCATATGCATTGGTAGTGCCATCGGTAAGATAATTTGAAACACCATTTTTCCAATGGGTCGCAATGGTATTGCCTGTTACATCAATATAACCGGAAACGTAGACGTCACTGCCAGAAACTGAAATGCCGGTCACCGAATTATAGCCGGTTGTATGCTGGTTTGGTAAAGGTCTGCTGAATTTCCGTTCTTCCAGAATTTTCGTATCCGGACACTTCCCGAATCCAAAATACGGCAGCATTTACATCTGCGTTTGATTTAATGGTCGAGGATTTGTTGCAGCTTATCAGGGAGAGTGATGAGAGGAATAAGCAGCCGATCAGAATTTTTTGATTGACGTTCATTGCACGACAGCCTCAAAAACGACGACACCCTTATCAAAACTACGTTAAAGAAATATCAATTCACAGAATGGCGACTTTGGTGGAAAAGCTACCGGGTTTAGAATTCGGATTTGTGCTAATTTTGTATTCGACCGTGTGAAATCTAAACGCTTAAAAACAATCTGTTTGAGACCCCATTTGCTCATCGCTTTCCTGTTTTTGTGCCCTGCCGCCTTTAGCCAGGATCTTAATATCAACCAGGATATCAATACGATAACCGTTAAAGGTGTTACTTTTAACCAGGTGGTAAGTCGTCTCCTGAGCCATGGGTATGCTATCAAGAATCTAGACAACAAAAACAAGACTGTCCACACTAGCTTTTCCAAATGCAAATCGAAAACGGCGGTTATGAATATATCGCTGAATGTCCATGTCCGTGACAGTGTGGCGATTATCACAGGCAAGATGTGTTATAACCTTAACAATAACCAATATGCGTCACCGGATTCTGCCAGAACATCGGTCGTAAAGTACACCCGTGGCGCGGCCAAGGAAGCTTTTTTGGAGATGGATAGTTTTGCGAAATCCTTTAAGTCAGAAATGATCTATTCTAAGACTTATTATTAGTGAGTCCTGAACGGCGAGATTTTTTACAAGATTATTTGCTCCGGGCTCCTTACTTAAAAAACTCCCCAAATGAACACCGATATAATCACCGAGATAGCCAACATTGCCCTGACGCTGTCATTTCTCATTGCACTCGTCTTCGGTGTAGCGCAGGTAAATGCCGCGCGCCGCGACAGAAGAGAAAGGCTAACACTTGAAACCTTGCGCGAATTTCAGACCCGCGAATTTGTAGAATTAATGAACTACATCCTGCGTCATGATCTACCTGTGAATCAGGAAGGGTTGCGGGCCATCCCTGATGAAGAGCAGGTCAAAGTGATTCAGTTTGGCCAGGTAATGGAATCACTGGGTATTCTGGTGGCTGAACGGCTGATTAATTTGGATTTGGTCGACAAGTCCCTTGGTTTGTTTGTAACTGCATCGTGGGAAAAATACAAACCTCTTTTTCATGATGTTCGCGCCAGGCAGCCAGATCCTTATCTCGGAGAATATTTTCAGTGGCTGGCTGAAGAAATCCAGGATCGCATGGATAAAAATCCACGTCAGCCTATTCATATAGAGCATCCCAGGGCGAAATAATCATTTCCATTGATTTAATTTTTTCTGTCGAGTTACGCTTCTTCCTATTTCTCGTCAAATAGTAGGGACCTCACGTTGATTTAATTCCTTACTAATCGTTTCTACTTATTGCGTGTGCGTCGTCATTTTCTTGAATAATCTGTCACCCAATGAATGCAAAGGCAGTTGACCGGCCCCGAAAAATCTTAATTGCTAATCGTGGAAACCAAAGATCCCAAATGGTTTAAGAAGTACTCATTTGTACTCATATTGCTACTTCTGCTGGTGCTTGTTTTTTGTTTGTATTTCCTCAAATATGTTCCAGAGCAACAAGCCGATTTCCATAGAGATGCTTTTTTGGAATTGAATAACATAGAAAATGCAATAACAAGCAAGGACGCGGCTTATCGAAATGCAGTTAAGAATCATATCTTAAGCGGGTTTGACCACGAGGACTTCAATTTCGAATTTAAAGCCAATGAAGACTTTCGATCGGATGCAGTCAAACCTGGCAATGTGATTGTGAGGCCTACCCAATTTTGTCATGACTCGACCGACGGATTTTGGGAGTTGACGTATTCGTTTTGTGACACCTCTACTGATTCAAAGATTCATAAACCAAAAAAACCACGATTTAAAAAAACAAAGGATACAAGTTCCAAAGAATCAAGTCCTCTTCCTTGTGCGTCTTTATCGAAAAACCTGGATTCTTTGATGACAAGTATAGTCGCGATCTACAAAGATGTATTTGATGATTGTGTGCTTATTCTGGATGATTCTTCCACGAGGTCAAAAAGACACCGATTCCCAAATGGTACTGTGATATATCAATCGGGAGATCTTTCAATGGATCAGCGCGTGAGATTTGACAGCGCATCAAAAATTAGCAGTGAACTAGGCCTTCCGGCATTAATCGATACAAAGATCGAGGGAAATGACTATAAACTATTTCTTCATCCTTTTCAAATTGGCGGCGCAAACCTAATAGTTGGAGGACTGATCAGCCAATCTCATTATAATTCATACAGAAGTATTCCTCTTGGTCTGGTTTCAATGGCGGGTATCCTGATCCTTTTAATTCTCATTCATCTTCCAATAATTAAGATTTACTCTCTGGGTCCCGGAGAAAGAATCAGAGATATTGACATCAGGCTAATTTTTGTTTCGTTTTTTGTGGCAGCTTTTGTCGGTTTTTTTCTTTTTTCAGAAGTTTTTTTAACTAAACAGACTCAAATACAGAATGAAGCTAAGCTAGGAATGATCGCGGATAAAATTCAAAATGCATTCGAGGCTGAAATTGGCTCTATGGTGTCGCAACTAAAAATCTTTGACTCAACATACCGTGATATCAAAAGTGATGCTGCGCTGGATAGCGCAACTAAACTCGCAAATCGAAAGTATAGCCTGGACAGTGTGAAACTTGACTCAATGCTTACTCCATCAGTGTATCCTTACCTGGAGAGTATTTTTTGGATAAATAAGGAGGGAAAATGGACAAACAGATGGATGTTCAGAAAATCTTTAAGGAATGCATCTCTGATCGACGTCCGCGACAGAGCTTATTTCAAGGACTTCATCAATGACAAGGCGATTCTTCTTTCGGGGAAACCATCGGATTCTTTTACACTGCAACCCACGCTTTCAAAGCTGGACGGCGAGTATATAGCTTCAGTTCTCATTCGAAGTCATGCTGATGATGCCAATCCAAAAGAATCAGAAAAACCTTATTTGATTGGAATGGGAACTAAGCTATATTCTGTATACAAAGTCATTTTACCACCTGGATTCGGATTTAGTATAACAGACGCTCAGGGTGGAGTAAAATTTGATTCCAAACCCGGAAGAGCACTCTTGTCAAATATTTTGAAGGACATGCCTGATCCTTCGACTCTTCAGCAGACGATTAAATATCGCACCAGGAATTATTTTGATGGAATTGTGTTGAGAGGAAGGAGAGTAGCCATGTTGTC
Source organism: Bacteroidota bacterium (assembly GCA_003175695.1). Taxonomy (GTDB): domain Bacteria; phylum Bacteroidota; class Bacteroidia; order Chitinophagales; family Chitinophagaceae; genus Puia. The sequence continues at coordinate 9,919 of PSRA01000146.1, forward strand.
CCGGCCCTTGAAGGGGTTTCAATATCAACTCTTAGTGTACTATAACCTCGGAAGGTCAGACAGTTTTCAGTCGCATGTTATTGGTTTCACTTCGGTTTTAGCCGGAAGCGTCCTGGCTTTATTAATATTAACAGCATTGATCAATCAATGGTCTAAGCGAAGATTTAACCTGCTTCAAGGAAAATCAATGCATTTTGATTGGCTTCATCCTTCAGACCTCAAGCAAAAGAGCGGCTATTACAGCCATCTTATCAAATGGATGTTGCTATTATTTGGAATTTATTTGGTCGCCTGGATTGTAATTGAGAAATTTTTCTATCAATTTGAAATTACTCTCTTACTGTTGAGTATTCTATTTCCTTTCTACATCGCCATTCACTATTATGAGCTGAGGGAAGAGTTTTACGCGATAAATGAAATTTCGTTAGGAGGCAGCCGTTGGTGGATTTCAAAACCCTCCTGGGAACTTAGGACCTTTCAGGTCATCATTTTGGTTTTCATTAATTGCTTTGTCGGTCTCAATAATATTTCTTTAGGTAAGGCACTGATTCTTATATTCACTCAAATTTTTTGGGTTCTTTTCATTTGGTTATCGCTAGTCAATTTCAAGAATAAAAGTCCCAGGCGTCCCAGTTTAAAAATTAGAGATGTTCGCGCATCTTTCCCCGCGGTTTATTCTTATACAATCGTACTTGGCGTCATCTTAATAAGTATTATTCCTGCCTCCGGCATATTCTGGACTTTACTGCGCCAGGAAACCAGTTTAAAAATCGCAGATGATCAGCTCGGCATGGCTAAACAAATCGATCAGCGCCGGCAAGAAATCAGCGATGATTTACGGGATTTTAAATTTGCCGCTTCTTCCCCCGATTCTATTCCTTCTATTGACAGATTACAATATTCATATGGGATCTATATTCCTGGCGGTTCCTGCCAGTCGGTCGATCCTTCCTTTGAAGATGATTCGCCATTCAGGCCTTCCCGGGAATATGTTTCCATTCATAGGAATTTTTTAGCAGAGGATACTTTGGCTCAAGCCTTGTCAAAAAGCCCCTATGTTTCTGACGATGGCTCCTGGGAATTTCGACTTCCCAGTAACTCAACCGGAGCAAGACTTATTTATAATTACAAATCCAAGGGAGACTATAAAACATTTTACCTGGAAGCTGATTCAAGCGCTGCGACAAGTGCGGCCGGACTTATGTTTCACGATCTGAATACACATAGTGCACTATTTTCCGTTCTCTATTTTGGCCTTTTGGCAATATCTGCTGTATCTGCTGTATTCCTTACTAATTCTTTAGGCAGAAGGATATTCTTATTTGACTTGCAGAAAGATGTTCGATTCGCAAAAAGTGTGAATAGCCCAATGGAGAAGTTGTATCAACAGATCATAGATTTGCAAACGATCAGGATCTTTATTTACCTGACAACTTCTTCTAAGAAAACCTCTCCCTCCACTCGCGATCAATTGAAGTCGAATTTTTTACGCGATGATTACCCGACATTGAATGACATTTATGTTTTTGAAAAAAACCTCTCTCTTGCATTTATGGAAAGCGGGATAGTTAGAATGATGGAGCTTTTAAATCCATTCTATGAGAGAGTTTGGATGCAACTTTCTAAACTTGAAAGATTCCTTCTTTACGATTTTGCTGTAGACGGATTTGCAAATTATAAGACGACCAGGGACCTCTATGCTTTGCAATCTAAGGGAATCTTATTTTTTGAGGACCTGAGATTATGTATGATGACAATAAGCTTCCAGGAATTTGTGCTGCTGAAAAAGAATGAAACAGACATCCAGGAATATGTTCAGACAGCGGCATCCAAAAGTACCATAAAAAAATTCAGGACTCCTTTACTTATTGGTCTTGCTGCTATTGGAATATTTTTGTTTGTTACACAGGATGCTGTCTATCAAAAAATAATGGCTCTCCTGACGTCTGCTACTTCGCTGTTTGGATTTATTTCAGACTTATTTAAGAAAACGGCTAAGTGAGATCCCTTGGAATGCCTAGAACTCAACTCCCGCCATCACCACTAGGACATAATTTTGAGTAAAAGGATTAAAATAATATCCACCCAGCGTAAATCTGCCAAGCGAGACTTTGGCATAGGGGCCGAGCGTGATATCTGAATTAATGTGATACAACCGCGTCCTTTGATAGGATATTCCTGCATTGACTGATTTCAAAAATGTAAATCCCAATTCTCCCCATGCATACAAGAAGTTGTTTTGAAATCCTGAGAAATCGAAAACGTATTCTGATTCAGCATAAAATCCAAACTTTTTGTAATGGGCGTCGATTTCCAGTCCGGGAATAACTGCATTCAAATTACCAAAGGCTCCGCCCAATATCGGAGTCGCTTCGAATTTCAGGGTCTTTCCAAATTCAAATCTCCAGCCAGCAAACAGGGACGCTGTGCGTTGGTCTTCATAATTGTACCTTGCTTCCAAATGAAGTCGGCTGTGATCGGCTGTCGCAATAAAAGATGGGAGGTTTTTATCTTCCTTGACGAAATAAAAATATGCATTGGCTGAAAAGTTCCAACTCCTGGCGGAAGTGTCCGGCGTTGTTGATTGCGCGCGCGTGACTACAGAAAAAACAAAGAAAGCAGGTATGGTTAGTAAGTAGCGTCTCATATTAGCCACCCAAAGCTATAGTTATGGCGACTAATACAACTCCAATTAGCATAATCCCAAATCCCGTTTTAATTTTGTTGTAGCCACCGTATAACCCCAATAGCCAGCCGCAGATAAACATCATCACAAGTGCTACCACGTTGGATACACGTATCGATACACTTGAATCTTTAATGAACAAAAATGGAATGGCGACAGGTAGCGTCGCCAAAAAAGATAAAAGAAAAATGATCATCGCATTTTTGAAATCTTTCCTTGTAAGATGCGCATAGGATTCATCGCGCTTCATATAAAGTAATTTTTGTCGAAGATTTTCAATACCCTGATTGCCAAGTGCCCGGATCACCATGGATGGTAATGAATACTTGATCATGGAGACCGCTTCTTCCGGAGACTTGGTGCTTCGGACAAAGTTGAGGATGGTCCGGTTATGTCCCTTTTCAGCGAGATTGGTCAGCAAGAACATGATTGCATCAACTAATCCCCATGCGATATTGCAACCGATGGCGGCAAAAATGAGAATTTTCCTGGTTTCAAATTTCCCTCCTGATATGCTCGCGGCACAAGTAAAGCTGAGCACCATGATCAATCCATAAATGACCTCTGAAATTCTCTCTACTAGGTTGGAAATCTTTCTTCCCATGGTAAGCCCTATCAGGCTGTCTTCATCAACTGATCCGGCGTTTTTGGCAGAATCTTCATGATAATCTTGATTTGGCATGGAAAAGCAGTTTAGTTTAATGTTATGGTCAGCGCGAAGAAGGTTTCTTGCGATGGTGCCCGTCCTCCAGCTTGCCCAGCAGAATTCCATGTGCTGAAGCGCTTGACGCAACAATGCCGAAGAGAGAACAAATGATGGGCTCTAGACAAAAAATATAGGGTCAGGACTTGATTTTCTTGACAACCCCATGAAACTTCTTCAGGTCCGAAGTCTCTGCCGCATTCAGCGGCTCGTTATTATCATATTTATTTTTCAGTAAAAGCACCCCTTTGTGCTGAGGGTTTACGGCAAGAACATCGTCGATCATCCTGCCAATATTTTCATCTTTCGTGAAAAGTGGCGATGGCGGTGGCTTTTCAGACTTATACCTGGTAGGCATCCTTTTGATAATAGCTTCCAACGTGGCTAATTTGGCGGGATTGAGTGAGCTGATTTTGGACGCCTTGCTATGCAGGCCAATTAATTGCTTCTTGCTGAGGCTGCCCATTCGCTGATAACGCTGGTATAGACTGATAACAAAAGAGGATAAGGGGAAGGCCAGGATACATTCTTCCAGTACTTCATTGACGATATCTATCCTGTCTTTCCTGTTTTTCATTTGAGGGATGGCGGATCAAAGGTAGGTGACACCAGGCTGACTACTTCATTTCTTCTTTTAGCTTCTTTTTCATTTCGTCCTTCTTGGCGAGATATTCTTTGAACTGGTCTTCGTTGAGAACGCTTTTCAAGTCGTCATCCTTCATCTTATTGCATTTTCTGAATTCATCCATCTTTGCTTCTTTGGTCTTTGTGCTTTGAGCGAGACTGTCCATTGTCTTGGCGTATCTCAAGTTAATGTCCGTGACTTTTTGAACCTGATCATCTGACAACTTTAAGTTTGATTTCATCCAGTCTGTGGTTTTTGCTGCCCTGTCTGCAGCTGATTGTGCTTTAACAATGGAACCGCCCATTAGTAGAAGGCTGAGTCCAAGAAGCAAGACTTTAATCATTCTTTTCATACCCGCAAGTTTTAGAATTGGAAAAATTTTTTTGAATTCCTGGTCGAACGGTTTTTTCTTCAATTTATCTGCAATAAAACCGGTTTTGGAGAGGGGGATGATAGACAAAAGTGTACAGATACTGGCGGTATCAGCTTTAAATAATGACACACAAATCGTGCCCCTGCCGCTAAAAACCGTTAAAAAATGATTGATTGTAGTTAAGGATCTTGTGCGTAGGTGGTGGAAAAAGGTGAGAAATTCCTGAGAAATTGTCGCAACTTAGGTCCTTGCACTTCATACTTGATTTTCCGTACAAATTCTTCAAACGCCTCGAAATTGACGGCCTCAATTTACCCGGAATTTAATATGTAGAATTGACACTTATTATTAGATAGTGTTTTTTTGATATAATTAATTGATAAAAAAGTATTATATCGGATTATACCGAACCCATAATTTTACTATGCTAAAGCTAAAACCAGTTGACTGCCATATGAGGATAAGCTCCAAACCGACACCCGGTCTGATCATAGTTATGTATGATCGCAACAATTCCTCATTTTCCCGCATCGGTACATTCTTTTCAGCACATTTTTCAGAAATAGTAGGTAAGAGTCAAGACATGAACCTCCTGGTTTTTTTTAGGCAATTACGTAAACGTTTACGGATATCTCGTAGAAGTTAGTGAATGCAAGGATTTTTTTTGAGTATTTACGCAAACGTTTGCGGATAATGATGGTAGCACAGTAAATATTATACGAAGGGAATGGATTAGATGAGCTGATTAAATTTCACTCAAATTTCAGAGCCGCAACCTATAGAAAAACACCCCTGAGCCGCATTTGTATGCATGCGACGAGTATGATTTACCTGCTGACTACAGGCTATTTGGTAACATTAAAACAAAAAAAATGCAGAAAAACTTGCTGTTTTATGAAAAGGTAAACAAGAGATTTATCCTTTTCCTTGCTCTCGTGTGTTTTTCCGGCGTTTTGTTTGCTCAAAACAAAACGATAACCGGAAAAGTTGTCACCAACGAATCCGACAGCTCATTAGAGGGCGTTACAGTAAAGGTAAAAGGCTCCGCTACAAGTACAATGACTGGTAAGGACGGAAGCTTTTCTATCAGTGCGCCTGCAAATGCTACGCTGGTAATTAGTTCTGTGGGTTTTCTTTCCCAGGAGGTAGCGGTCAAGAATCAGAGTAACATCATTGTAAAGCTCGCAACCGATCAGCAGTCGCTCCAACAAGTAGTAGTGGTTGGCTATGGTACCGTGAAACGTAAGGATGTGACAGGCGCTATAAGCTCTGTTACCGCGGCGCAGATTGCAAAGGTTCCCGTGACCACATTAGACCAGGCTTTGCAAGGCCGTGCGGCGGGGGTGCAGGTTATCAATAATGATGCCTC
>PSRA01000257.1 GCA_003175695.1 Bacteroidota bacterium
CTGAAGTTTATGATTAACAAAAGAAATCTGCCAATCGTTTTATTGATTTTGGCGACTGGAGTAGTCGTCGCATTTCGTGCCCTGGCTTTTCCAGAGCCCATTCCTAGTAAATATGAAAGGATCCTGCGTAATGTGGGAGAGATGCTGGATTATTATCATTATAGTCCGAAGAACATTGATGATAAGTTTTCCAGAGAAGTGTTTAAGAAATACCTGGGCGAAGTTGACCAGGAAAAAAAGGGATTCCTTCAGTCCGATATCGATGCGTTGAGACGCTACGAAACAACTATCGATGATGAAATCCTCGGCAAGGCACCCATCCAGTTTGTGCCGGCCGTAATCGAATTAGCCAAGAAAAGGATGGCTGAAACTCAGGCACTTTGTAAAGAAATACTTTCTCAGCCTTTTGATTTTTCAAAAGATGAGAATGTAAACCTCGACTTCGAAAAAATGGATTTTCCGAAGAATGAAGCAGACAGAAGAGAAGAATTGAGAAAGAGGTTGAAATATCTCGCACTCGAAAAATATTCTGATCTTCTTGATCAGCAGGAGGCTTCAAAAAATAAACCCGGCTTCGTTGCCAAGAGCAAAGCTGACCTGGAAAAAGAAGCCAGGGAAAAAGCTTTGAAAATAATGGATCGCTACTATGATCACATGAAGCTAAAGGCCAATGATGAAGATATGTTCAATCTTTTTGTTGAAACTATCGTTCAATGCATGGATCCCCACACAGATTATTTCCCTCCCATAGAGAAAAGATCTTTTGATGAAGATATGAGTGGTCATTTTTACGGTATTGGCGCCTCACTTCGCGATGAAGATGGTAACATAAAAATTGCTACTCTTCTCACAGGCAGCCCTGCCTGGAAATCAGGCCAGATAACCGTCGGCGACGTAATCATGAAAGTTGGACAAGGTGCACAGGAACCAGTTGACCTGACTGGTTACCTCGTCGAAGATGCAGTAAAAATCATCCGTGGTTCGAAGGGGACTGAGGTCAGACTTACTCTCAGAAAAGCTGATGGCACACTCAAAACGGTATCGTTGATCCGTGATGAAATTGTGCAGGACGAAAAATTCGCTAAGAGTGTAATTGTAAATTCTGAAAAAGGAAAGATCGGATACATATTCTTACCTGAATTTTATGCCGACTTCGACAATCCAAAAGGAAGCCGTTGCTCTATTGACGTGGCTCGTGAGCTTCAGAAATTAAAGGAGCAAAAAGTAGATGGAATAGTACTTGACCTTCGCAATAATGGTGGTGGTTCTTTGTATGATGTCGTTCAAATGGTAGGATTATTTATCGACCAGGGTCCGGTCGTGCAGGTAAAAGATCGTGATGGAAAACCTCAGATTCTTAGCGATCACGATAAAACTGTTCTATATGACGGTCCATTTGCTGTCATGGTGAACGAACTGAGCGCCTCAGCTTCTGAAATATTCGCTGCGGCTATACAGGATTATAAGAGAGGTGTCATCATAGGAAGCACAACTACTTACGGTAAGGGAACTGTTCAACGTAATATTGGTTTGGATAAGAGCATGGCATTTTCAGATGCAAACAGTCCTTTGGGCACCGTAAAGCTGACGCTTCAAAAGTTCTATCGCATCAACGGTGGTTCTACTCAATTACGCGGAGTATCTTCTGACATCGTATTGCCTGACCTGTACGAACATTATAAAATCCGCGAAAAAGATCAGCCGGATGCATTGCCCTGGGATGAAATTGCGAAAGCAGATTATACTCCATGGAAGTATGCCTACGACGTGAATAGCATCCGGAATGCCAGCGATGAAAGAATCCGCAACAACAATGCTTTCAAGAAAATAGATTCGAATGCAACCTGGCTCGATAAGCAAAACGATAAGTTGTATTCTCTGAATTTTGATAAATACAAGGAAGAACAAAAGCAGATTCGCGCGGCTGTCAAACAAATCGAATCAGCAAGCAAACTGCAGGCTGGTATGGATATACAAACCTTGCTACAGGATGCGAATAAGTACGACAACGATAAAGACAAGGCAGATCGTTACAAACAATGGCTCGATAGCAGGAAGACAGATATTTATTTAAAAGAAGCAGTGAACGTGATGGGAGATATGATAGCAACAAAAAACCTTGTGTATAATAAATAATTGTTGATTTAATTCATGAAAATCCCGGCGTAAGCAATTGCGTCGGGATTTTTTTTGCAATGGCTTACATTAAGAAAAGCGCTTTTTTTATCATATGGTTAAGAAAAGAAGTGACAATTTGGTGGGACTCATGAAGTTTTTATTTGAGCGCGGAGAGCGCGGAGGACGCAGAGAATATGCGGCGGCACGCCAGGGGAGGAGGTGTGCCTCCGTGTATTCTTACCGCCGCCGCGGTTAAATAATTGCCTGGCAGGCGAAGTTGTAAGGTGGAAAAGCCGACTATTGAAATTTGTTCCGGGTAGCTATTAGCGCAATGATGGATCCAAGCACGGCAACCAATCCCAGTGAAATTCTCAAACTGCTTGCTTGTGCAATAAATCCAATAAAAGGAGGTCCAAATAAAAATCCGAGGTAACCAATGGTAGAAACAGCTGCAATAGCCACGCCGGGAGAAAGGATCTTTGACTTACCGGCAGAACTATAAATAAGAGGTACAACCGAAGATACGCCTGCCCCTACAAACAAAAAACCAGTCACGGCTGTAACAAAATAAGGAAAGAGAACAGCAATGAGCAATCCTCCTGCAGTCAGTATGCCGCTTATTTGAAGCGTCTTCTTTTTTCCAAACCGGGTGGCCACCCAATCACCGACAAACCGGCCAGTTGCCATGGTACTCATAAATGCAGTAAAGCCGAGTGTCACGAGTCCATTTTCTGGTTGCACCACTTTTCTGAAATAAACGCCACTCCAATCAAACATGGCACCTTCACAGATCATGCAACAAAAGGCGATTAGTCCGAGATTGATAAGTGAACGGTCTGGTTTGACAAATATGGGTCGTTCTTCCTGCTTGTTTACATCTTCCGTTAACAGGTACCGGTAAGCTACAAAAATCATGGCAAGAGCAAGAATGCAAATGACAAAGAAATGTTGCCAGGGCAGAATCCCAGCTTTCACAGCCAAAGTTCCGATGGCCGCGCCAGAAAATCCAGCCAGGCTCCATAAGCCGTGGTAGGACGCCATGATTGATCGTTGGTAGATAGCTTCCGTACCAACTGCCTGGGTATTGACAGAAATATTCAACATATTACCTCCCATTCCGAAAATGAATAAGCAGGCCACCAGTTCAGGCGTATTATTGGCCAGACCGAGCAAGGGTAACGTTAATGCATACAGGAAGGAGGCTCCAATGACAACGAGACGGCTTCCAAATTTTGCCACCAGCCAGCCGGCAAAGGGAAGAGAAATCAGGAGCCCCGTTGGCAGGCTGAGTAATACGGCGCCCAGGCTTGCATTGTTCAGGTGTAATTTGGCCTGCACATCCGGAATGCGGGAAGCCCAACTCGAAAAACAGAGTCCTGCGAGAAAGAAAAAACTGCTCACCGCAATCCTGTACACTCTTTTTTGCGAGAGCTTTAATATTGAAACTTCTGTAGACAATTCTGTGCGAACTATAAATACCTTTCTTTAATGATCTTCATATGATGTGCAACATGACCTGAACAAATATATCCTATTGCAAGGGTATTAATATTCTTGTTGTTGGCCACACCGCCTGAGAGTAATTGATCCTGGTCGAACGATGCAAACAGGACTTCCGTACCTTTCCGGATCGATTTGAATTCCTTCACCAGGTCGTCCCATTTTCTATTTTTAATATGCGCATTAGCTGTCCATTGCTTTTCATCAAAGCCGGGAAGGGGAGTGGTATCCATACGGGCAAACCTTAGCGCCCGATATGCAAAGACTCTCTCCGAGTCGATCATGTGCTGCAGAACTTCTTTGATCGTCCATTTACCTTCTCCGTATGCATAGTCGATCTTCTTTGAAGGGATCTTTTTCAGGAATTTTTTGAAATCTGATGTGTTTTTCTTCAAAGCCTTGACTACATCATTTTCCTTCACCTGGTTGATGTAATTCCAATAAAATTCTGCCGCAATGGCTTCTTTTTTCGACACCATTTTTTAAGGTAAATGTAAAAAAATATGCGGGAATTTTTGGCCCCGGAAGGCTATTTCACGTCAAGACGCAAAAAATTTGACACTTGTCTGTCGTCTGTCATGGTTGCGGGTCTGTTGATGTAAACTCTAGTTCTTTAATAGAATAATAGGCCGACAACTCTGCTCCCGAAATAAAAAAGGCTGTCACATAATCTGAGACAGCCTTCGCCGGATAATATAATTGAAAACTAGTTCTTTGAATTTTCCAGTGTTGATTTAGGAAGCTGGTCCTTTTGCTTCTCATTAGAAGAGAGGGAAGCTGCCAGCTTAATAGCACCGTAGGCGTTAATAATCCCACCTGACTTGCTGATATCAGACAAATTCACGGTCTCATTTTCACTACCGGGCTTTTTGATTTTTGCATCGGGGCGAACCGCGGATTTTTCAATGCAATATTTTACCTGCTCTGCCGTCAGGTTGGGGTAATACTCCATGATGAATGCAGCAACACCTGTTACAACAGGAGCAGCCATGCTGGTACCATCGAGATTACCATATTTGTTGCCACCGGGAAGTGTTGAATAGATCCTTGTTCCAGGTGCAAATACATCCACTTCATTCTTGCCATAATTGGAAAAAGAAGCAGTATAGCTTTTGAATTCCGTTTCTGCTAACGGGTCGCTGCTTGCACCAACTGTGATCCAATTGCTAGCACGCTCTTTGGTACCCTTGAAAACAGGATTGGGGAAATTACCCACTGTATCGACGTCTGCGGCATCGTTACCGGCAGCATGAATCAAAAGTACGTTCTTACTTTCCGCATATTTAACCGCTTCATCCACCCACTTTTTTTCAGGTGAAAGATTCTTGCCAAAACTCATATTGATAACCTTGGCTCCATTGTCAACTGCATACCGGATAGCCAGGGCGATGTCCTTGTCATGTTCGTCACCGTTAGGTACAGCGCGGATCATCATGATCCTGACATTATCTGCGATTCCATTCATGCCTTTGCCATTATCTCTCTCCGCTCCGATGATCCCGGCAACATGTGTACCGTGCATCGGATCTCCTGCCATTACATCATTATTACCATAATATTTATCGTTGATATCAGACTCATCATCTTTCACTATGTCCTTACGGTATTCCTTGGGTGCAGTTTCTTTGATCTCGATCTTTTTTTCTTCTCTGTCTGCCTGTTCCTTAAAATCGGAGAGGAAAGTAGTGTTGGTCATATCCATGATATGATTCTCCTTGAAGAGATAGAGAAGCACTGACTTGGCAGTCTTGCTTTCAGGCGTTACAGTTTGAAAAGTATCCAGGTCATTGCCGGTGTATTCGGCCTTACCCATGGCTTTTTGAAGAATGCTGTCGCTCTTTACACATGCGGCTACAACACGTTTCAACATGATCAGGTCAACGCCTGACTCGGTGCCATCACCCATGATTTTCTTTTTTGCCTTTACCCACATGTCGTAGTTATCACGATCCTCAGGGCTCAATGTGGCAGGATTTACATTCTTATTATCAAATTTATCTTTGAACTCATAATATACTCTCCCTTCTTCCTGGGAGTCATCCTTTACATTTTGCCCATCTTTTCCTCCGATGAAATTCCATCCATGAATATCATCCACATATCCATTGTGATCGTCATCAATTCCGTTTCCTGGTATTTCTTTGGGATTGGTCCACAGGATGCCTTTTAAGTCTTCCTGCAAAGTGTCCACCCCTGAATCGATGACAGCAACCAGCACTGTCTTGCTCTTCAGGTTTTTGGATTTAACGAAGTCGTATGCTCTGTCGACACTGATGCCATACACACCATCTTTTTCTTTGTCCAACAAATGCCAACCTTTTGGCAGGTCGGGTTTAGCGGACTTTCCCTGTGCAAAAGTGAAACAGGGCGCGGCAAGAATCATCAGGTACGCAAGAATTCCCCAAGTCAAACTACGCATCATTTAGTGTTTTTTTGATAAGAATGTATTTAATTTCATTGTTCCCAATACGAGAATCCGCAATATCGAAATTTTTTTCATAATAATAATTTAAACTGAACAAAGAAAACCAGGAACCGGGCATTTTTACAAGAATGGTATTATAATGTTGTTAAAAAGCCGTGCCAATCCTTTAATGCCGGTGAATTTATCTATTTTGAGAATCCAGCTTGAACTGAACCCGTCGGTTGGCGGCCTTTCCAGATTTCGTTTTATTATCTCCAATTGGATTTTCATTACCATAACCTATGGCCGTAATTCGATCTGCCGGAATACCTTTTCCTACCAGGTAATTTTTGACTTTGTCTGCTCTTTTTTGGGAGAGTGTTTTGTTGTAATCGGCGCTGCCCGTATTGTCGGTGAATCCCGAGATGGTGAGCGTTAGATCCGGATATTTTCTCAATGTATCAGCAAGCTCATTCAATGCTGAAAAAGAGTTTTGTGTAAGGGTACTGCTGGCGGTTTTGAACATTACATTGCTCCCCAGCCATTGCACTTTGCGTTGGATCTCTTTTATCGCCACGGGACATCCATTGTTTTCCGGCGTTCCCGGCTCATTCGGACATTTGTCTTCTTCATCGTTCACTCCATCGTGATCAGAATCAGGAATTGGACATCCATGGTACCTGGCGACTCCCGCTATGTTTTTGCATGAATCGTGCTCATCATCCACACCGTCTCCATCAGTATCCGGAATTGGGCATCCATGATATCGTGCGAGTCCGGCTACCGTTTTACATGAATCATGTTCGTCGTCAATCCCATCATGGTCTGTATCGGGAATCGGACAGCCATGATACTTTGGAATGCCGGGTATGGTAATGCAACTATCCTGATCGTCAGGCGTTCCATCATTGTCGCTATCTTTCACAGTTTTTGGCGCAGGTGCAGATTTGGCTAGCCAAATGCCCAGCGTTGCACCAGCCATCTGATGATGAATATGGGCGTCGTACCCTGGGTCGTAGGCATTAGTGAGTCCGTGACTAAAAAATCCATTAATAGTAACATTGGTGAATTCGAAACCTGCTTTCAAATTAATTCCAATATCGTAGGTCTTGAATTTTCCTACGGCATTGCCTACCTGCAGATCGATGTTGTCACTATTGTATTCATATTTCGATGGTGCGCTGTTTGGAACAAGGGTCCGGCTCTGCTCGCTCTGCGATGCGCTATATATAAAAGAAAAATAGGGTCCCGCTCCAATAAAGAAATTGTTCTTCTTATCCTTTGAGAGGGGGAGCTTGTAGACCATGTACATGGGCAGGTCGATATATGCTAATTTTATCGTTGTCTGATAATACAATGTATCATAGACTGCGTGGCTGGTGTCATTGGATTTTTCAAAATTTTTCCCTCTTGTGCTGAATCCGATTCCCGGTTGAAAATAAAATCCCTTATGTCCAACAGGAATTTCTCCTTCAACGCCAAGATGGAGACCTGTTCTAGGAGAATAATACTTTCCATAGGCCGTGTCCCAACCAGGTATATTATTCTTTTCGATCAGGTTTGCTGAGTGAACACCTCCGTAAATGGCGAGCCTGATTTGAGCTTTCGAAGAAAGACTGGCAGCACTGGCAAGTAAAAGCAGAAGCAATATTTTGTTCAGGGAGGTAGCAATTCTCATAGCAGTGAACTAGTGTATTCCTTTATAACGGATTTATAAAGGGTTTATTTTGAGGAAGTAGGAGCAAAAAGGGGCTTGTTGAACAGATACTACTGGACAGTTGACACCGGATGCGTTTCAAGAGTCCCGGCTGCTAGATATCAAATTTAATCCCTTGCGCCAGCGGTAATTTTGTCGAGAAATTGATCGTATTTGTTTGCCTCCGCATGTAAGCTTTCCATGCGTCTGACCCGCTTTCGCGGCCGCCCCCTGTTTCCTTTTCTCCACCAAACGCGCCGCCAATCTCGGCCCCCGAAGTGCCAATATTGACATTGGCAATACCGCAGTCGCTGCCGGCAAAAGAAAGAAATTGCTCAGCCTCGCGAAGGTTTAATGTCATGATGGATGAGGAAAGCCCTTGTGGTACGCCATTTTGAATGGCAATGGCTTCTTCCAGCGAATGATATTTTAACAGGTAAAGAATGGGAGCAAAAGTTTCCTGTTGAACAATCCTGGCATCCGGTTTTGCTTCAGCGATGCAGGGTTTAACGTAGCAGCCGCTTTCGTAACCATCTCCATGTAAAACGCCTCCTTCTACCACGAATTGCCCGCCGTCTTCCTTACAGGTTTCAATCGCTTTTTCATACATCGCTACCGCCTGCTTATCGATCAAGGGACCTACGTGATTTTTTGGATCCAACGGATTGCCAATTCGTAATTGCTTATATGCGCCGATTAATTTTTGCTTAAATTTTTCGTATATACTATCATGGATGATCAGACGCCGGGTGGTGGTGCAACGTTGGCCAGCGGTTCCAACAGCACCAAAAAGCGCTCCAACCATGGCCATGTCCAGGTCCGCACTTTCTGAAATGATGATAGCATTATTGCCTCCTAATTCAAGCAGGGACTTTCCTAACCGGGTTGCTACGGCCACACCAACGGCCTTGCCCATGCGCGTAGATCCCGTGGCTGAAATCAAAGGAATTCTTTCATCATTTGCCATCCATTCACCTACTTCTCCGTCACCAATTACCAGGCAGCTGACACCTTCGGGAACTTCGCTGTTCCTAAAAACTTCTTCAACGATATGTTGGCAGGCAAGTGCACATAAGGGCGTTTTTTCGGAGGGCTTCCAAATGCAGGTATTGCCGCAAACCCAGGCGAGCATACTGTTCCAACTCCACACTGCGACAGGAAAGTTGAATGCGGAGATGATTCCAACGGCTCCGAGTGGATGCCATTGCTCGTACATTCTATGACCAGGTCTTTCACTATGCATGGTGAGTCCATACAATTGTCGTGACAGTCCCACGGCAAAATCACAGATATCGATCATCTCCTGCACTTCACCCAAACCTTCCTGCAGGCTTTTTCCCATTTCATAGGAAACGAGTTTACCGAGGGGTTCTTTCTTTTCTCGCAGAGCTTCGCCGAGTTGGCGAACGACCTCACCTCTTTTTGCTGCAGGCCAACTCCGCCACACCTGGAACGCAGAATTGGCTTTTTCTACAAGTGCATCATAGGTCTCACGGTCGGTTGAAGAAACACTGGCAATTAATTTTCCATCAACGGGCGAAAAGGATTCTATCTTTTTTCCTTTTGTCGGATACCATTGCGATCCTGTTGAAGTGCCGGCATTGTTGTTATTGATGCCGAGTCGATGTAAAAAGTCCATTGTCGAAGAATTGAACCTGCAATTTAGTCAAAGAATTTCACCCGCCACGGCGGGCAAAGGAGACGCAAAGACACGCAAAGGTAGCGCCCTGCCAGCTTTGCGACTTTACACCCCCTTGTCGCCTTTGCTTGAAAATTCTTTGATTAACTCATTCTCCCTTCCATCGCAGCAAAGAAACTTTCACTGTAACTAACTCCGATAGGAATTTCTTTGTCTGCAATGCGCACTTTACTCTTGCTGACATTTTCAATTTTGCTGACGGGAACAATGTACGAGCGGTGAACGCGGAGGAATTCCTTGGAAGGCAATTTTTGCATGATCGTTTTCAGCGTCATGAGCGTAAGGATAGATTTTTGCGGAAGATAGATCTTGATGTAGTCATCCAATCCTTCGATATAAAGAATGTCTTTCAAATTTACTTTGACCATCTGGTAATCAGACTTCACAAATATATATCCCTGGTGCAACTCCTGGTTACTGATGTATTCGAGGTATTCTTTCGCCTTATAAATCGCTTTGAGGAAGCGGTCATATTCGATCGGCTTCAGCAAATAATCTATAGCATCAACGTTAAATCCATCTACTGCATATTCTCCATAAGCTGTAGTGAAGATGACAGCCGTATTCTTCGGCTGGAATGTCCTGAGAAAATCAATCCCATTAATATCGGGCATCTGAATGTCCAGAAAAAGAATGTCTACAGGATTTGCCTCGAGCGCTTTCTTTGCTTCAAAAGGATCAGTATATACGGCCTTGAGTTCCAGGAAATAAATTTTTGCGATGTATTTCTTGATCACTTCAAGAGCTAAGGGCTCATCATCAATGGCTATACATGTATACATTACAGATCAATATTTAGATGAACAGTATGAGAGGATGCCGCATCTTCAATTTTGAGATCATAGTGATTCGGATATAAAAGATCCAGGCGCCTCCTTGTATTGTTAATACCAATTCCGGTCTTGTCAATTGGACTTGAATTGGCAACGAGGTGCTTATTATTTTTTATTCTGAAATAAATGCTGTCTCCACTGCCATTATTGTTATGGATTTCCAACAAGATAGATATTGGTGACATCTCTCTTGTGCTTACACCATACTTAAACGCGTTTTCTACAAATGGCAGGAAAAGCATGGGAGAAATTTGCTTGCCGGTAGGATCACCCGCAATAGTAAAACCAATGCATGTTTTATCCGTCGTCCGGATCTTTTGCAATTCCAGGTAATCGGTAATAAATTGAATCTCTTTTTCCAGCGACACCTGGTCGTTCTTGGCTTCCGTCAGCACATATCTCATGATATTGGAAAGCTTCAACACGGCAGTTCCTGTTTCGTCGGATTTCACTTCTGCCAGCGAATAAATATTATTGAGTGTATTAAAAAGAAAATGCGGGTTGATCTGCGCTTTCAAAAACGATAATTCAGCCTGCAGCTTTTCATTTTCTATTTGCTTGTTTCTTCTTTCGGTTTGTAACCATTTATTGATCACTTTGAGACCAGTACTAAAGATGAAAACCAGCAGAAATATTGCGCTCGATCCGGGTGACAGGATTGGAGGCTTGAAATTGCGCGGCCTGTTCGGACGCAGGTTACTTGAAAACCGCTGTATATCTCCCACCAGGAGTTGATAGAGCCTGGGAAAAATTCCAAAGAATATCAGCAGGACTACGATGAGAGAAAAATATGCAAAGGTCCTGTTGCGTTCGAGCAATTTAGGTATGAATACGTTCGTGTTGAGATAGTAAAATGCGATATAACATATATTACTCAACAAGAAGTAAAGTGTCAGGGCCTGTTCAGGAAAAAATGAAGCGTCAAGTGGCCGAGGAAAAAAGAAAAGCGGTAGCATGAGAAAACATCCCCATGCGGCTATATGTATGATGATCTGAATTATTCTCTTATTCATCTCAGGTAGGCTGGTAAATATACCAGCTGATCAAAACTATAATTCTTTTGGCAGGAATAAAGTTAAAGCTTTATGGGTAGGCAACTGCTAAGGAGTAAAATAGATGAAAGTGCTTTAAAAATCGGTGAATTTTTATCGCGGTTGCCTGCTAGAAATCATTACGTCGAGGATGTAGCTTTTTTCTGAAAAAAAAAAGCTACATCCTTATTGAGATCAATCAAGATTTCGGTCCATTATCAAAAGTTCAAAGCCAGTTTTCCAAACAACCTCACGCCATTAAATCCCATTTGCACAGAATCCCACGGCCCGCCAGATTCATTATCAAATGCCCAGTTTCTTGCCAATGGATTGACACCCAGGTCCGGGTGAACATTGAAAATATTATCCGCTCCTACGAAAAGCGTGACGTTCTTGTTGAATTTGTATGATGCATAGACATCAGTTGTCATTTTACCATTATAATTGAAATTCTCAGGTACAAGAACGTTAGGGTCGGCATCCGTTGGTACCATTGGATTTATACCAGTTTGATTCGGATTGTCTGCGGTTGCATCGCCAAAACCCAGCAACACTATTTTTCCGAAATAAGTGAGATGGGCACCGAGGCCAACCTTTGCCATATTGTATTCCAAACCGAGCGAGAATTTTGAGTTGGGAGCCGAAGCCACCAGGAACGCCTCTTCTCTATCACTGAAGAATGTTTTTTGATGAAGTTTCGTGTCATTCAAAATATCCGGGATATGAATTTCATCGACAGTCATGTTTTGAATATTTCCGGCAAGCAGGAATTTGACGCTTTGGTTGCCCCATCTCTTCGTATAATCAATTACAATGTCGATGCCTTTATTGGTTGTACTGACCGCGTTGGCAAAAAACTGAGCCGTTGACACACCAATCGCTTTCAGCTTGTCCGTGAACTCAGCGGGCAATGTATTGTCGTCTGCACTAAATAAACCCGACAGCACTATTCTGTTTTTTACTTTGACAATGTATCCATCGACCGTTACGATCAAGCCCGGCGTCGGTTTCCATGAGAATCCAAGACTGCCATTGACTGACGTCTCCTGTTTTAATTCCGGAATACCCGCTGCTTTTGTTATCGGATCATTGTTGTTTGCGATGCGGGATTGAATGAGTACACCGCCACTGAAAGAAGTGAGTGTGTTACTAAAATTGATCTGCTGCAAAGAAGGCGCTCTATATCCAGTGCTGACGGAACCCCGGATATTGAAATCTTCTGAAATCTTATAGCGTGTAGCCAGTTTGTACGTACTCACAAATCCAAAATCAGAATAATTTTCAATTCTAACAGCACCATCCAGTAGCCAGTTCCTGGTCACATTCAATTCGGCATCCACATAGGCTGCAAAATTGGACCTGTTTGCATTCACGACGTCATTTGGACTGAACCCCGGGAAGCCCTGAGCTCCTGGGGCAGGCGTCCGCAAAGAATCAGAAGTAAGGTTAGGATAAACCATAGGTGTCGTGCTGTAACTGCCATATGAACCGAATTCGCCTTTATAGATCGTATATCTCTCAAAACGAAATTCTGCTCCCATTCCGAGGTTCAAACCCGATGCCACGGAGCTATATGATTTGCTAAAGTCGAGATTGAGCGTTTCCTGGAGAAAATTGAAACCACCGTCGTCAAAATGATTAGGAGAAGAAAACCCAATGTTAGAAGCATTGAAAGTCTTGTCGCCAAAATAATTAAAGTCATTTTTGCCCAACGTGTTGCTCAGGTCCCAATTCCATCCATTGTTGGTAACTCCCTTGAATCCGAATGCAACTGAAGCATCCAGGATGCGCGTTTGGATGTGTGGGTTATAATAAATTTCTCCGTCCCCCGCAGTCCGCATAATATCGGGCCGGTAGAGCAAATGCCCATTTTGGTCTACGGGAAAACGTTCCGGCTTGGCGCTCCAGTTTCTCGTATAGGCATAGGCGTCAGAATATTTATAGTTGTATCCGCCGAAAGAATAAAAGGTCGTTTTGGTGCCGGGAGCGACAGGCAGCTCCATATTATACATAATGCCTGCGGCAGCCAAAGATGCATCACCAAATGCACGACGGCTGGTATTTAGAGGCAAGGCGTCAGGGTGACTGAAATCATTGTCTGCAACCTGCCTGAACGTTTTACCCTGACTAAGCAGATCGACAGCAACATTTACATAGCCACCTTGTTTACCGATGGCAAATCCGTTATCAGCAGAAAGTGCAAACGTGTTTCCATCGAGAGGTTGGCTGTAATAATATTGATTACCGGCCCTTGCCTGGTATGCGTTGAATTTCTTATCATAATATCCGGCCCAACCTGCATTTACATTCCAGTGATTGATATCTTTTTTTAGAATGATGTTGATGACGCCAGCGATCGCATCAGACCCGTATTGTGCCGATGCCCCGTCACGAAGAATTTCGATACGATCAACCGCAGCTTCAGGAAATGCGTTCAGATCAACCCCCGAATTTCCTCTTCCCCGGGTCCCAAAAAGAGTAACGAATGCTGTTTGATGCCTTCTTTTGCCGTTGATCATTACAAGCGTTTGATCGGGACCTAATCCGCGTAACGTACCCAAATCAATATGGTCCGCGCCATCTGCGCCACTTTGTTTATTGTAATTGAAGGAAGGTGCTGCATAATTCAGAACCGAAGTCAGGTCCATCCTGGCTGTAGGAAGTCCAATCTGGTTCACTTTTAACACATCAACCGGAACGGCAGTTTCAGTTTTTGCTCGCCCGGCAGTACGCGTTCCTACAAATACAATTTCTGACAACTCGGATGTGTTCGGGTTGAGAAAAAGTGACAATTTTGAAAGATCGCCCACCGTCACTTCCATCGTTTCATAACTGACAAAACTTACCTGAATCGTTTCGCCATCTGAAGCCGTAATCTGGAAACTGCCATCATTATTGGTAACGGTGCCGGAACTCTTTCCTTTGATTTTTACCGATACACCTGAGAGTGGTTGCTTGGTTCGGGAATCTTTTACTGTACCGGTTATGGTTTTTTGGCCGAATGCCAGGTAGGTGCTGAACAATAGCAGTAAGGTCAGGTAATTTTTCATGACTTGTTAGTTTGGTTACTGTAATTTAATAAGAAATTACACGCAAAGGAGCAAAAGAAGCGTAAAGGTAACGGGCTGTCAGCTTTGCGTTTTTGGGTGAAACCTACTTTAGTACTAATACTGCTCTTGTTCGCTCGGGAAATCCAGACTCTTCACATCCTTGATATAGGATTGAACTGCCTTGGTCACTTCGTCGTGAAGTGACAAATACTGGCGCAGAAAACGGGGTTTGAATTCATTGTTAATGCCCAGCAGATCATGCATAACCAGCACCTGTCCATCGCAATATCTTCCGGCACCGATACCTATAACCGGGATGCTTAATTGCAAGGCAACTTCCCTTGCCAGGAGTGCCGGTATTTTTTCGAGAACAATGGCAAAGCAGCCCGCCTCTTCCAACAACCTGGCATCCTTCTTAAGTTTCTCCGCTTCGGCCTCTTCTTTGGCCCTGACAGTATATGTACCGAATTTATAGATGGATTGAGGCGTCAGCCCCAAATGTCCCATTACGGGTACTCCGGCAGCTATGATCTTCTTCACCGACTCCAGAACCTCTTCGCCACCTTCTAATTTAATGGCATGTGCACCAGTTTCCTTCATGATGCGAAAGGTGGAGATCAGTGCTTCATTGGAATTAGACTGATATGAACCAAAGGGGAGGTCGACAACCACCAGGCTGCGATTAACACCACGGATCACGGAAGAAGCATGATAGATCATTTGATCCAGTGTGATAGGCAGGGTAGTTTCATGACCCGCCATCACATTCGATGCAGAGTCGCCCACCAGGATGACGTCGATCCCTGCGCCATCAAATATTTTGGCGAAAGAAAAATCGTAGGCCGTGATCATAGAGATCTTTTCTTTGTTCGCCTTCATCATTTGCAGGGAATGGGTAGTAACCTTTTTGAATTCTTTCTTTGCTGGCATGATCAGTAAATTAAATTCAGTTGAGTCAATAGTGGAGAGAAATGGCTCTGCATTTAGAATAAAACATGACTCTCAGAGTGTTCCCGCAAAGCGGGAAATTTGAAGCGGTGCTAAGGTAGGAAAATTTAAAATAATGAAGCTGCGAGTAACCGATCAGGCCCTGATCCCTTTCCTGATCAACTCTCCATACAAATGCTGGATGAGGCCGTCCGCCAACCCAATTTTGGGTACGAAAATTTCCGTCGCGTTTGCCCATCTCATAACGTTGATGTATATCTGAAGGGCAGGAACGATTACGTCTGCGCGATCCTCCTTAAGGTGGTACAATCTCATACGCTCTTTCACTGAAAAGCTTCCAAGTTCTTTGTAATAATCCTTGAGCAGATCAAGACTCAGGGGTTTGCCATCTTTCCTTTTAGACAAAGAAAAAACCTTGTTGATGTTTCCGCCGGAACCAATGGCCACTACATCATTGTCATGCCCCTTCATTTCTTTCTTAATGAAATCTTTCATTTCTTCCCAAGAATTTTCCTGCACCTGATTCTTGAGCAGGCGTATTGTTCCAATGTTAAATGATTCTTTGAAAATCAATTTATTTACCGCGAAGAAAGTGAGTTCGGTACTACCGCCCCCCACGTCAATGTACAAATAGGAATGTTCCGTATCCAGGTTTTCAGCAATATGATTTTCATACACCAGCGTGGCCTCATCATCGCCAGTGATTACTTCTATTTCAATGCCCGTCTCATGTTTCACTTGCTCCAGTATGGACCGGGCATTCACGGCATCACGCATAGCAGAGGTGGCAGCTGCCTTAAAGTATTTTACATCATATGCGTCGATCAGATACCTGAAAGCCTGGATGGTGTTGATGATCATCGTCACCTTTTCCTGGGAGATTCTTGTTTTCTCAAATACATCAAACCCAAGCCGTAGAGGTACGCGGATTAAATTGAGTTTGTTGAATTCAGGTTTGTTGTTAATCATCACAACATCTGAGATGAGCAACCTTGCTGCGTTGCTCCCGATGTCTATTGCTGCCAGTCTCATTTAATGGGTCAGTTTTCACACTGCAGAAACAATTTCCCTGTTCATTTCCGTTGTGGCCAGGTGGATAGTTTCTGCCGTTTTAATATTTTTTTGATGCAGATAATTATAGATTTCAATCTGGGAGCGGATCTTTTTCTTCGAATGATCCCGTTTATATTCGTTACTCAATTCATTGTCGAGCCACCTCGCCTTCACATTGTCCGACAATTGAATTTCCAGTATTGCCTTCAATTCACTAATGATCTGTTCGTCCAGAACCGGGCAAGTCGCTTCGACACGATGATCGAGGTTGCGTACCATCCAGTCGGCCGAAGATATATAAACTTTTTCTTTGCCTCCATTGTGAAATATAAACACCCTGGCGTGTTCAAGGTATTCATCAACTATACTGATAGCTGAGACTGGTTTGATGAATTTTTTATTTTGGGAGAACATGCAAAAGATGCCACGAACGATCAATTTTAATTCGACTCCTGCACGGGCCGCGTCATATAGTTTGTAGATCAACTCTTCGTCTGAAAGTGAATTCATCTTCAGGATGATCGAAGCGGGACGCTTGGCGCGGGCAAATTTTATCTCCCTGTTAATCATTCTCAGCAATTCTTTCCGAAGCATGATGGGGCAGGGGATCAGCGTTTTACAGGACTTCAGGCTGGCAGTACCTTCTTTCCATTTTTCTAAATAGTTGAACATCCTGTTGACATCCGCCATGATATTGCGGTTTGAAGTCAACAGGCAATGATCTCCATATAATTTGGCAGTTTTCTCATTCAAATTTCCCGTGCTTACGAATCCATAGTGAATAGTTCTTGCGTCAACGCGCTTCTTGATGAGACACATTTTCGCATGCACCTTTTGGTTAGGAATGCTGACAATCACTTTCACTCCCTCTTCTTCCAGCCTGTCCTTCCATTCCAGGTTGGCTTCCTCTTCAAAACGGGCGCGGAGCTCTACCATGGCCGTTACACTCTTTCCATTTCTGACAGCGTTGATCAATGCATTGACCACTTTTGAGTTAGCAGCCAACCGGTAGCAGGTAATCTTGATTGAAGTAACATTCGGGTCGATGGCCGCCTCGCGCAGCAAATCAATAACAGGATTGAAGGAATGATATGGAAAATGGAGCATGACGTCCTGCTCTAGAACTATATCTGTTACCCGCTGTGTCTTCATCAGTGCGGGATGCATGAATGGTTTTTTTCTCTGGCCTTTTTTGGTGAAGACATCCGGAAAATCAATGAAATGCCTGAAATTATGTATCCGGCCACCGGGAATCAGGTTGCCTTTTTTTACCAGGTTCAGTCTTTTGATTAGAAATTGCAGCAGCCCCACATCCATCTCCCGGTCGTACACAAAGCGCACGGGTTTTCCTTTGCGCCGGTTCTTTAAACCTCTTTCAATCTTTTGGATGAGCGACGTGGAGATATCATTATCTATGTCGATTTCGGCGTCTTTGGTCACTTTGAAAACCCATGACTGGTATTTGTCATAACCAAAATATGAAAATATCCTGCTTAGATTGTACCTGACGACATCCTCCAGGAGGATGATATAATTTTCATCCGGACTCGTCGAAGGCAAGATCACAAACCTTCCCAAAAGACGACTGGGTATTTCAATTAAAGCATAGGTCCTCTTCAGAGTCGCATCTTTCCGGGAAAGAACAACCCCCAGGTAGATGGATTTATCCCGCAAATAGGGAAACTGCGGAATGCTTTCAATCATCAGAGGAATAATATTCGGACGGACCTCCTCCTCAAAATAAGTCTGTACAAATTTTTGCTGGTCCTTATTGAGATCTTTTTCCGTTAGCAGAAAGATCTTTTCCTTTTCCAACTCTTCTGTAATCGACTCCCAGATTTCGTTGAACCGGTCCTGTTGCTCCAATACTGTGTACTGTATTTCGTCCAGAATCTTTTCGGGGGCAATTTCCATGTGCATGTTTACCTTCCGGCCACTGAATTCTATCATGCGGTTTAAAGTGGCAACCCTTACCCGGAAGAATTCATCCAGGTTATTGGAAAAAATGCCAAGGAAACGGAGTCTTTCTCTTAAAGGCACGGTGGGGTCGGCAGCTTCTTGTAATACACGTCCATTAAATGACAGCCAACTAATATCCCGTGGAATCGTCTTTCTTTTCATATCCTCGTTTGTCACTTTCTGCTGTTTTACAGTTGCTTGCAATGTAGATAAACAAAAAGCTATCGGTAAATTAAGGAATTATTAAATACGTTTCCAAGTACCTTCCCTCATTAATGAGTTAAAAACCAATCCTCCCAGTTTATAAGATTGTTAGAATCTCCGAAAAAACTGTCGAATCTTTTTGAGAATTAATGAGATTTTACGACCTTTGCCGTCCAAAATTCCGATCATCATGTCAAGAGTATGCCAGGTTACGGGAAAGAGACCGGTTTCGGGACACAAGGTTTCCCACTCAAATATTAAGACAAAACGCAGGTTTTTACCCAATTTGCAGATCAAACGCTTTTTCCTTACAGAGGAGAATAAGTGGATTACTTTGAAAGTTTCTTCTGAAGGATTGCGCACGATCAACAAAAGGGGTCTTTATGCTGTGGTGAAGGAACTCAGGGCCGCAGGCGAAAAAATCTGAGGTTAACAATAACTTTTCCATCGATTTAAAAATATTCTTATGGCAAAAAAAGGAAACAGGGTTCAGGTGATTTTGGAGTGCACTGAGCACAAGAATAGTGGTAAACCGGGAACTAGCCGTTATATCACCACTAAGAACAAAAAGAATACACCGGAAAGACTTGAGTTGAAGAAGTTCAACCCGATCTTAAAGAAAGTGACGATTCACAAAGAAATTAAATAAATCCTGCAAGCTGCCCAGGCGATGGTGAAGTTCGTTTGGCTGGCTTTCTAAACTCAAAATACTAATATGGCAAAGCAAGCTAAAACCGCGATTAAATCGAAAGATGCCAAAGCAGCTGCTGAAGCAAAGAACTGGACCAAGGTGATCCGTGCGGTGCGCAGCGCTAAAACAGGTGCATATACCTTTAAAGAGGCAATCGTGCACAAGGATAAGGTTAAACAATTTCTTGCACAGAAATAAATTATTATCAAGGTAAGTTGAATGGAAATAAGCTGTCTCGCAAGGGCAGCTTTTTTAGTCACCAGTCGCAAGTCGCAAATCATAGCCAAAAACGCGAAATCTGCAAACGACCAGTAACTACCAACAGTCAACTGCCAAATAAAACTTGTCAAATGGGATTTTTTGATAAACTTTTCGGTAAGAAAGAGAAGGAAAGTCTCGATCAGGGATTAGAAAAAACCAAACGGGGCTTCTTTTCTAAAATCAGTAAGGCCGTAGCGGGCAAGAGTACAGTAGATGAAGAAGTGCTTGACAACCTGGAAGAGGCACTTGTCAGTGCCGATGTGGGTATCGATACCACGATAGAAATTATTAAACGAATTGAAAAACGGGTTGCAAACGACAAATATCTTAATACAGCAGAATTAAACAGCATTCTCCAGGACGAGATTGAATCGATCCTGATAGGCGATAAAGATCATTCCTATACAGATTTTGAAACAACTTTTTCCTCTAAACCCTATGTAATCCTGGTGGTTGGTGTCAATGGCGTGGGCAAGACGACCACCATTGGAAAGCTGGCTTATAATTTCAGGAAAGCAGGTAAATCGGTTCTTCTCGGTGCTGCCGACACATTCCGGGCAGCCGCGGTGGATCAATTAACAATTTGGGGAGAACGCGTAGGCGTTCCCGTTGTTAAACAGGGAATGGGTGCAGATCCCGCTGCCGTTGCATTTGATTCGGTTCAAAGTGGGGTTGCAAGAGGAACTGATGTTGTTATCATCGACACTGCCGGTCGCTTGCATAACAAAGCTCACCTGATGGAAGAACTCAGTAAGATTAGAAGGGTGATAGGGAAAGTTAATCCTGATATGCCTCATGAGGTGCTTCTTGTTCTCGATGGTTCGACAGGACAAAATGCGATTGAACAGGCAAAGCAATTTACGGCCGCCACAGCCGTGACGGCAATTGCAATCACCAAGTTAGACGGAACAGCCAAGGGTGGCGTCGTTCTCGCCATAGCCAATCAATTCAAAATTCCGGTTAAGTTCATTGGCGTGGGTGAAAAAATGGAAGATCTGTTGGTCTTCGACAAACATGAATTTGTAGACAGCCTCTTTAGCCTGGAACATTAAAAATTCATTTCCAATCTTTTACTAAGTCATTTGGATCCGCGTGTGGGTCGGATGAGGAGGTCTTTTGCAAAATTTAAAAATAAATTTGCGTAGTTAAATGGCTACACATATATTTGTAGTCAAATAGCTACATAATGAATCTTCGCAGAGACGTTTTCCAGGCAATTGCCGATCCCACCAGGAGAGCCATCTTATCGTTGGTGGCATTTCAATCCATGACAGCCGGGGCGATTGCATCTAATTTTGGTACCGCCAGACCCACTGTTTCAAAGCACCTTGCCATTCTTACGGAATGCGAATTGCTGGAACAAACACAAAACGGCCGGGAAATTTATTATCACTTAAATGCAAAGAAAATGAAAGAAGTCGCAGACTTTATTGAACCATTCCGCAAGATGTGGGATGAGCGATTTAATAAGTTGGAAACAGTCATGAAAAAATATAAAACAAAAAAATAAAATACTATGGAACATAAAACCAAAGTCACTGCCGAAAACGGCAAGCTGGATTTAGTGATCACGAGAGAATTTGAATTGCCATTGGAATTGCTTTTTCGGGCCCATGCTGATCCTGACATTGTTGAACAGTGGATGTCAAATGAATATTCTACAACAAAATTGCTGAAACTCGAGAGCAAAAAGCATGGTAGTTGGCAATTAGAAACATCGGATCCGCAGGGAAAGGTGGTATTTCGGGCTAACGGCGTGATCCATGAATTTGTTCCCGACAAGAAAATTACACGCACTTTCGAAATGGAAAATACTCCTTTCGGAGTTCAACTTGAGGTGTATGAATTTGAAAAAATCAATGACGATTCCAGCAAGCTCAACCTCCATGTAATTTATGAATCAGTCGCGCAAAGGGACCAGGTGCTGCAGTTGCCATTTACGCAGGGTATAAATCTGGCGCATAACCGATTGCAGGAAACGGTCATGAAACTAAAATAACAAGCTATGACAAAGAGAAACAAGATTATCTACTGGATTTCCACGCTTTGGCTGTCATTAGGAATGGTAGCCACAGGAACAATACAATTACTCAGAAAGAAGGCTGAAGGTGCAGTCGCCCCGCCCGGTGTGGAAGGTATTACGCATTTGGGCTATCCTGTTTATTTCCTGACGATAATAGGCCTTTGGAAAATACTTGGTGTCCTGGCCTTGCTGGTTCCTAAATTTCCTTTGTTAAAAGAATGGGCTTACGCCGGGTTCTTCTTCATCATGTCCGGCGCAATCTTTTCGCATATCGCTATGGGTGATCCCATCAATGAGATATTTCCCTCCCTGCTGCTTTTAGGCCTGACGCTCGTTTCTTGGTATTTCAGGCCGGCTGATAGAAAAATCATTTTAGCCAGTCGATAGCCGTGCATAACTTTATTGCAGCATATCAAAAAATAATGAGATGAATTCTAGCATTGATTTCTTCTTTGACAAAGCCCAAAAATGGCATGATGAATTCGATAAATTAAGAGCGATTATTCTCGATTGTGGATTGGATGAAGAATTGAAGTGGGGGCAGGCTTGTTACAGCTACCAGAAGAAAAATATAGTCCTCATTCATGGATTTAAGGAATACTGCGCACTCTTGTTTTTCAAAGGTGCATTATTAAATGACCCGGAAGGTATTCTCATCCAACAAACCGAAAATGTGCAATCTGCCCGCCAGATCCGCTTTACCAGCGCTAAGGAGATAGTGAAGATGGAACGTGTTCTGAAAGCCTATATTTATGAAGCCATCGAGATTGAAAAAGCGGGCATGAAAGTAAAGCTTAAGAAGACAGCAGACTTCAAGATGCCTGATGAATTTAAAAATAAGTTGGACAAAAGCCCTGCTTTGAAGACTGCCTTCGATGCATTAACTCCGGGGCGGCAGAGAGCTTACATCTATTATTTTTCCCAGCCCAAACTTTCTAAAACACGGGCGGAAAGAGTTAAAAAATATGCCAAGCAAATTCTCAGTGGTAAGGGAATAGATGATTAAATCATTATTAGAATTTTATATCCAATAAAGGCAAATAATGTATTAGCCATCTACTTCCGCAATGACTGGATGTTTAGTTGCAATTTTTTTGGGAAGAACTAGGCTGAGAATTACTAACCCAAAGGTCGAAGCACTCAAAGAGGCCAACAATATAGCGATCTTTGAATGCAGAACAAGAGTGGGATCACCCTTAAAAGCCAGGTTGGTGATAAATATGGACATGGTGAATCCAATACCAGCCAAAACGCCGCTTCCAAACAAAATTTTCCAATTTATACCATACGGAAGCCGGGCCCATTTCAGTTTCGTTGCAATCCAGCTGAAACTAAAAACTCCAAGTGGCTTTCCCACGACCAATCCCATCATTATGCCGAGGCTATTGTTAGATCGAAGATTTGGGTACCAGTCGGGAGGAATGTGTATGCCGGTATTTGCCAGGGCGAACAATGGAACTATAAAATAATTTACTGGCTTATGCAAAGCGCGCTCCCAGGAATCCGATGGATTTTTTTTGTTACCATTTCTAAATGGAATAGCAAACGCCAGAAGAACTCCCGTGATTGCAGCATGAATGCCGGACTTGAACATGAAATACCACATGATGGCACCGGCAGCCAAATAAATCCAGAATGAATATACTTTCAGCCGGTTCAAAACAACTAATATTACAAATATGCTTAAGGCCAAGAAAAGATGAAAGAGAGACAAATTTCTTGAATAAAAGACGGCTATGATTATTATGGCTCCTAGATCATCGATTATGGCCAATGCAGTTAGAAAGATTTTCAGTGAAACAGGAACTCGATTCCCTAACAAGGAGAGAATTCCCAGTGAAAAGGCAATATCAGTTGCCATCGGGATCCCGATTCCTTGTTGTGTAGGTTTACCATGATTAAACAAAAAATGAGTCAAAGAAGGAATGGCCATGCCTCCAATTGCTGCGAGAATAGGCAGTATAGCGTTCCTGAATTGCGAAAGTTCGCCGCTATACAGCTCACGCTCGATTTCAAGACCAACCAACAGAAAGAAAACGGCCATTAGCCCGTCGTTAATCCATTCTTCCAAAGAATGATTCAAATCAACTTGCCCAAAAGACAGATTGATATGTAAATGCCATAGATGATCATATTCATGCGAAAGGGAACTATTGGCGATCAACAAAGAGATGATCGTGCAAATGACCAAAATAAGTCCCCCTGTTCTTTCCGATTGGAAGAACTCTTTGAATAGCTGTGTCAGTTTGATGCGTCCCATGAATTAGGCGTCCGGCCGAAGTTACAATTCTTATACATGCCTGCATAAGTCATATGAGTGCCTTGTTAAGACATTTTATCGCGGTCAATTGACGCTGCCCGACATTATTTATCCGCTCATTCCGACGTACCTTTGCAACCGCATGAAAACAAAAACGATCAAGCGGGACAAGGTAAACATTATCACGCTGGGCTGTAGTAAAAACATGGTTGACAGTGAAGTGCTGAGTGCACAATTGTCGGCTAATGATATTGATGTCATCCATGAAAATAAAAAGACAGATCACAATATAGTCGTGGTGAATACTTGTGGTTTTATCGACAAAGCGAAAGAAGAGTCAGTTGACACGATTCTTCAACAAGTAGATTTGAAAAAACGTGGAAAGCTAGACAAAGTATATGTTACGGGTTGTTTAAGTCACCGTTACCGCGATGATTTGGAAAAAGAAATTCCCGAAGTGGATGCCTGGTTTGGGACGATGGAATTGCCTTTACTATTAAAGCGATTTGAAGCAGACTATAAAGCGGAACTGGTTGGAGAACGTATGCTTGCAACCCCCAGCCATTATGCATATTTGAAGATATCGGAGGGATGTAACCGCACTTGTGCTTTTTGTGCGATACCATTGATGAGAGGCCAGCACGTCAGCAAATCCATGGATGATTTAGTGAAAGAGGCAGAAGGCCTGGTGAAGAAAGGTGTGAAGGAAGTCATGCTGATCGCACAGGAATTAACCTATTATGGCCTGGATCTTTATAAGAAGCGAATGTTGGGTGATCTTCTACATCGATTAGCAGATGTAAAAGGATTGGAATGGATCCGTTTGCACTATGCTTATCCGTCGAAATTTCCGCTCGAAGTGATCGATGTGATGAAGGAAAGGGAAAATATTTGCAACTATCTCGATATGCCTTTGCAGCATGCAAGTGACAAAATGTTGAAGGCGATGCGTCGCCAGATAACGCGTTCAGAAATGACTGACCTTATTCATGGCATTCGCGAAAAAATTCCAGGTATTTGTTTGCGCACAACGTTAATTGCCGGTTTTCCAGGCGAAACAGAAGAAGACGTTGATGAATTGAAGGATTTTTTGCAGCAGCATCGATTCGATCGGGTTGGTATTTTTACCTATTCACATGAAGAAGGAACCAGTGCTCATGATTTGCCAGACGATGTACCTTCTGAAGAAAAGGAGAGGCGGGCGCAGGATGTGATGGAGTTGCAACAGGAGATATCCTATGAAAAGAACCAGGAAAAAGTCGGAAAATTATTTAAGACGATCATAGATAAAAAAGAAGCCGGCAGATGGCTGGGAAGGACTGAATTTGATTCCGTGGAAGTAGACAATGAAGTGATTATTCATTCCGAAAAGAAATTGCAGATCGGGGAATTTGCACAGGTTCGCATCACCAAGGCATATGATTTTGACATAGAAGGTGTGGTTGAAGACTGATTTGTAAAATAGGGTTGCAATTTCTTCCGGAAAAACCTGATCGTCCAGTCAGCACAAAATCTTATTCTCATATGGCAGTCCAATGGAAGGGCGTATTCCCGGCCCTGGTTACACCTTTTACTCCGGATGACAGATTAGATATACGCGTGTTTGGCGAAAACCTGTCTCAACAAATCTCGGCAGGTATCGATGGAATTATTATTGGAGGTAGCCTCGGTGAGGCCAGCACCCTGACACAGGATGAAAAAGAATCCCTGGTCAAATTTTCAGTTCAAAAAATTAAAGGTAAGCTTCCGGTGATCCTGAACATTGCTGAAGGTTCCACCCATGAGGCCATTGAACAGGCATCGCTGGCCCAGGCGTGGGGAGCGCAGGGTTTGATGTTATTGCCGCCTATGCGATATAAGAGCGACGACCGTGAAACAGTTCAATTTTTTCGCGATGTCTCAGCTTCCACAGACTTGCCTATTCTTTTGTACAATAATCCCATTGATTATAAGATTGAAATTACACTCGACATGTTTGCCTCCTTGACCGATTGTGTCAATATCCAGGCGGTTAAGGAGTCTACCCGCGACGTGACGAATGTAACCAGAATGATTAATCGATTTGGCGAAAGGTATAAACTGCTATGCGGTGTGGATACAATCATTATGGAAGAGCTTAGTCTGGGCGCAGTGGGATGGGTGGCGGGACTGGTCAATGCTTTTCCCCGTGAAACCGTTGCCATTTATCGGTTAATGATCGCCGGTAGGACAACGGAGGCCCGGGAGATTTTCCGGTGGTTTCTGCCAGTGCTGGAATTGGACATTCATCCTAAATTGGTTCAATATATAAAGTTCGCTTCATCCATGACCGGCATGGGAAGTGAAACGGTGCGAAAGCCAAGACTGACGTTAGAGGGCGAAGAAAGAAAAAAGATTGAGGGGATCGTGAAACAGGCCATTGCGACCCGGCCTGACTTGCCGGATTACCTTGCTTTATAAAGATAACGAGGCCCGGATTTTGCCGATATAAAGTTGACCCTTGACAGCCGTACAATTCAAAGGAGCTGAGTTAATGTAGGTAGACCAAATTAACGGCCGATAACTGACATCTGTCAACTAAATTGCGTTTATCCGCCAAATGGGAGATCGGCATCATAAATTGTCACCCAAAAAGAATTCTTATGTTCAAGGATACATCGAAAGAAGAAATTGATCTCATAGCGAAACAGGCTTGGCAGGCGTTTCTTCAATACAGCAAAATGCCTTTGAAAAAAAGAGCAGAATTTATGCGAATGGCGGCATCGGAATTAGAAGCATTAGGGGACGATCTGATCGTCCTCGCTCAATCTGAGACCAACTTGCCTGAAGCCAGACTCAAGAACGAAAGAGCACGCACCATATTCCAATTGCAAAGTTATGCGGATGCTTGTGAAAAAGGTGATTGGATGGAAATAAGGATTGACACCTCCATTCCTGACAGGAATCCACCCAAACCTGATCTTCGAAAGATGCTCGTTCCGCTTGGACCTGTCGTGGTGTATGGGGCCAGCACTTTTCCTTTCGCCTATTCTACCGCCGGGGGAGATACGGCCTGTGCTTTTGCAGCGGGCTGTCCCGTCATTGTAAAAGCACATCCGGCGCATGCAGGCACTTCAACAGCGGTCGCCAAAGCATTGACCAAGGCAGCAGAGAAGTTAAATATGCCAAAAGGAATTTTTTCCCATGTTTATGGAGAAGGATTTGAAGTGGGTAAGGCGTTGGTTACGCATCCGCTTGTAAAAGCGGTGGGATTTACTGGTTCTTTTGGAGGGGGTAAAGCCTTATTTGATTGGGCGAATCAGCGAAAGGAGCCCATACCCGTATTCTCCGAAATGGGTAGTATCAATCCGGTTTTCTTGCTACCAGGAAAACTGAAGGAATCCGCGGCTGACATAGCTAAAAGCTATGCGGGCTCTATCACGCTTGGTGTTGGACAATTTTGTACCAACCCGGGATTAATAATAGGTCTGGCAGGAGAGGACCTGGATTTTTTTATTTCAATACTGGGCACAGAAATCAGGAAGGCAGCACCGGGCACCATGCTACACCCGGGGATATCAAAAGCGTATATCGATAAACGTAAGGTTGCTTTGGAGCAGTCCGGTGTTGAAACTATAGCTGTGAGTGAATCAGAACCGAAGGAAAACCAGGGGACACCGACGATTAGTTCTGCCAGCGGTCAGGCCTTTTTGAATAATCCTGTTCTTCACCAGGAAGTCTTCGGCCCATATTCCCTGGTGATCCGTTGTAAAGATATCCAGGAAATGCAATCGGTGACTGAACATACAGAAGGACAACTTACCTGCACGCTCATGGCCACAGAGAACGATATTCTCGAAAACGAAAGCCTGGTAGATGCTGTGCGCAATATATGTGGAAGGCTCATCCTGAACGGCGTACCAACAGGTGTCGAGGTGTGCCTCAGTATGCAGCACGGCGGCCCTTTTCCAGCAAGTACTGATAGCCGTTATACATCAGTCGGTGCTGATGGAATCAGGAGATTTGCACGTCCTCTTTGTTACCAGAATTGGAAAGATGAATTGTTGCCCGAGGAATTGAAAGATGGAAATCCTCTCGAGATGTGGCGGACTGTCAACAACGAACTAACAAAAAATAAAGTAACCAGTAGCCGGTAGAAATAAATTTCTAACAGGATCTGTTCTCATAAAACCATTTTTGTACCAGCCCCAGTCATGAAGAGTGTTTTTGCCTGTATTGATGCACATACCTGTGGCAACCCGGTCCGCCTGGTTGTGCAGGGTGCGCCGGCACTCATTGGCCGCGATATGTCTGAAAAGCGGCAACATTTCATCAAGGAATTTGATTGGATACGCAGAGGATTGATGTTTGAACCGCGTGGACATGATATGATGAGCGGAAGTATGCTTTACCGCCCACACGATCCTTCCAATGATATCGCCGTATTATTCATTGAAACCAGTGGTTGCCTGCCCATGTGTGGACATGGTACCATTGGCACGATAACCATTGCGATTGAAGAAGGATTGATTAAACCACAAACTCCGGGAGCCGTGCGGATGGAAGCCCCCGCAGGGCTGATCAATGTGGAATATGAATCGAAAATTGATTCCCTCTCGGGCAAAGAGAAAGTGAAATCAGTCAAACTCACCAATGTTGCTTCCTACCTGGCGATGGAAAATATCGAGATCGATGTCCCGGTTCTCGGAAAATTATGCGTGGATATTTCCTATGGGGGCAATTTTTATGCGATCATCGATCAGCAGGAAAACTTCCCGGGGCTCGAACATTTTACTGCGGATCAGTTGATAGGTTGGAGCCGGATCATTAGAACCAGACTCAATGAGAAATACAAGATCGTTCATCCCGAAAATCCTACGATACATGGCTGTTCCCATGTGCTGTGGGCGGGAAAACCTCTGGACAGGGGTTCAACTGCACGGAATGCAGTTTTTTATGGAGATAAGGCGATTGACAGGTCGCCCTGCGGCACCGGAACGTCAGCCAGGATGGCTCAATGGTATGCTAAAGGAAAATTAAAAGAAGGTGAGATATTTGTTCATGAAAGTATAATCGGCTCAAAATTTATCGGGAAATTGGAAAAGGTTGTGCGGGTAGGAGACCGGACTGCAATTGTTCCCAGTATTACCGGATGGGCCAGGATTTATGGAAGGAATATTATTACCATTGACCCTGACGATGACCCTTATGCGTACGGGTTCCAAGTGATGTAAGAGTCTGAAATTTATAATAAATTCCACGCGAGAGATCCATGCCTGAAAAATTTGCTATGTATACCAAAAATCAAATAATCCTCGGCCTTTGCCTCGCAGCTTCGCCATCAATTTTTGCTCAGCAACCTTTTTCAGAATTAACACCCGTCGGATTTGATCAGGTACAGATCAATGATGCATTTTGGAAACCTAAAATGGATAAGGTTTCTACAGTAACATTAAATGCCTGCATTAACTACACTGAATTTAAAACTGCCCGGATCAGGAATTTCGAAAACGCCGCAAAAAAAACCGGTCATCATGAAGGAATATATTATGACGATTCCGATGTTTATAAAGCTTTGGAAGCAATAGCTTACTCTCTTCAAAACCGTCGTGATACAGTATTAGAGAAAAAAGCAGACGAATGGATAGAAAAAATTGAGGCGGCTCAGATGCCGGATGGTTACCTGGACACCTATTTTCAGCTTCGTGATATTAGCAAGCGTTGGACAGACATTGAAAAACATGAAGACTATAATGCCGGCCATTTGATTGAAGCTGCCGTCGCATATTACCATGCAACCGGCAAAGATCGATTGCTACAGGTAGCAACACGTCTTGCCAATCATATAGATTCGACTTTTCGTTTGGCAGGAAAACATTGGGTGAGCGGGCATGAAGAAATTGAATTGGCTCTGATAAAACTCTATCATCTAACGGGCAGTGACCGTTATTATAAACTAGCCAATTGGTACCTTGAACAACGTGGTCACGGATATGGGTACAGCCCGATGTGGACAAGCAAAGAATCACATGAATATTACCAGGATGATGTGCCTGTCAAAGAAGCAAGCAATATAAAAGGTCATGCAGTTCGGGCTATGTATTTATACACGGGAACAGCCGATGTGGCCGCTATCAGTCGTGATACGGGCTATCTTAACGCCATGGAAAGAGTTTGGCAGGACGTTGTATATCGGAATATGTACCTCACAGGTGGCATAGGGTCCTCAGGAAACAACGAGGGCTTCACTCGAGACTACGATCTGCCTAACGTAGATGCCTACTGTGAAACTTGTGCTTCAGTTGGCATGGTATTCTGGAACCAAAGAATGAATTTATTGACTGGTGAAAGTAAATACATTGATGTGTTGGAAAGGACACTCTATAACGGTGCATTGTCTGGTCTGGCACTAAATGGCGATCATTTCTTTTACGGCAATCCACTTGCATCACCTGGGAAATATGAAAGAAGTGAGTGGTTTGGCACAGCTTGTTGTCCTGCAAATATTGCCCGACTCATTGCTTCTTTGGGCAACTACATATACAACAAGTCAAATGATGGAATTTGGGTCAATCTATTTATTGGCAGCAAAACAACTATACCGATCCATCAATCGAAAATGACTGTTGAACAAGAGACCAACTATCCCTGGGATGGTGAGGTAAAAATAAAATTGTCACCAGACAAGAAAACGAAAATGGGTCTCCATGTTCGGATTCCGGGGTGGGTAGAAGGCCAGCCTGTGCCTGGTGATTTATATCGTTTCGAACATAGCGAGGCGAGCCCTTTTTATGTTCTAGTTAATGGCGCAAAAGTTGATTTCAAAGTAGATAAGGGATACATGGTGATTGAACGAGAATGGCAAAAAGGTGATATTCTCACAATTAACTTTCCTGTGGAAGTAAAAAAAATTTTGGCTAAGGATTCTGTTAAGGAAGATCTTGACAGAATTGCTGTTCAGCGTGGTCCATTAGTATATTGCTTTGAGCAAACAGATAACAAGGGTAAGGTTTGGAACATGATGTTACCTCCAAACACCGAATTCAGCACGAAATTTGAAAAGGACCTGTTGGGTGGCGTTACTGTTATTCATTGCAGTTTACCCGCGATAGAAATCAATGCTGACGGGACTACTCTTAGCACGCAAACCAAGACAGTTACAGCAATTCCATATTTTGCCTGGGCTAATCGTGAACCTGCTGCCATGCAGGTATGGTTGCCCGTGAGGATAAAAGATGTGAAACTGAATTACTAAGAGGCCTCACTTATGAATCCGGAATTTAACGCAGGAAGT
Source organism: Bacteroidota bacterium (assembly GCA_003175695.1). Taxonomy (GTDB): domain Bacteria; phylum Bacteroidota; class Bacteroidia; order Chitinophagales; family Chitinophagaceae; genus Puia. The sequence goes on from PSRA01000257.1 coordinate 30,983, forward strand.
ATTTATTAATTAATTTTGTTTTGACCGAACAAGAAAATCTATTCTTTGTTAACAGATCAAATTGTCTTATGAAAAGGATTTTTTTGAATTTATTCGTATTGATAACCGGGGGACTGATTGTGGGCTTACCATCAATAGCCCAACAACATCAATTGGTGAAGAAATGGCAGACTGATTCTGTTCTGAAGGTTCCGGAATCTGTTTATTACGATGCTGCCAATAAAGTACTCTACACTTCCAATATAGACGGCGCACCCGATGGCAAAGACGGAAAAGGATCTATCGGAAAAATTGGATTGGATGGGAAAATTATCCAGGTGGATTGGGTCACTGGTTTGAATGCTCCGAAAGGTCTGGGAAAATTCAATAATTTGCTTTACGCGGCCGACCTTGATGAAGTAGCAGTCATTGACCTCAATGCTGGAAAGATCGTCCAGCGGATTCCTGTAGAGGGCGCCGCCTTTCTCAATGATATTACGGTGGATAGTAAAGGTGTGGTGTATGTTTCGGATACCAAAACAGGAAAGGTTCACAGGATAGAAAATGGCAATGTAAGTACTTATGCCACCGGTATCGAAGGCGCAAATGGTGTATTGGCGGATGGAACCGATCTTTATGTTTTAGGAAATGGAAATCTCTGGAAAATTTCGAAGGATAAGCAGCGGACCAAAGTCGCTTCAGGCATGGACGCGAGCACAGATGGGATAGAAAAAGTCAAAGACAACGAATTTGTCGTTTCCAGCTGGAATGGTGTCATATATTATGTGAAATCGGATGGAAGTAAACAGCAGTTGTTAGATACAAGGCCACAAAAAATAAATTCGGCTGATATAGGATATGACGCAGTAAATCGAATTGTTTACGTGCCAACCTTTTTCAGGAATTCAGTGGCTGCTTATGAATTAAAATAGGATCAGATTGTTAAATTTTATTAATGGTTCTTGTGTCTCTTGAAGAGTGATTATTTTACCAGGCTTATGAATTGTATTGCGAATTTTTTACCTTACCAACATACAGGATATTTTTCCAGATTAATTGTAGATTATCTTGAGGACGCAGCTTCCCTGCGTCCTTTTTATTCGCACCGTCCTACGCTAGAGGGGATTTTATCGGCTATCCATGATCGCCGGCAGTACCCGACCAACAGAAAGGTTTTGGTTAAAGAACTAAAAAATCAATATAGAGGATTTGAACTAAATGAAATTACGAGCAGGAATCTTGACCAGCTGCTCGATGACAATTGTTTTACGGTGACTACGGCACATCAGCCAGCGATATTCACTGGGCCTTTATATTTTATTTATAAGATTCTTCATACGATTAAACTTGCGGATTTTCTTGCTAAAGAAATTCCGGACAACAAATTTGTTCCTGTATTTTTTATGGGGAGTGAAGATGCTGACCTGCAGGAATTGGGCCAAATTTACCTGGATCATGAAAAGATCACCTGGGATGCCCGACAATCAGGCGCAGTCGGAAGAATGAAGCCAAAGGAGTTGGATCCGATTTTTAGTCGGATAGAGGGTGAATATTCTGTGCAGCCTTTTGGCCGTGAACTGCTTGATCTGTTGAAACGATGTTACCTGGAAAGTGACAGCATTCAGACTGCCACTTTTAAATTAGTTCATTCTTTATTTGAAAATTACGGGTTGATCATCCTGATTCCTGACAATGCCAATTTCAAAAAATTGATGTTGCCAGTATTTGAAGATGACTTATTTAACCACAAACCTTCACTGCTTGTAGGCAAAACCATTCATGATCTTTCAGCAGAATATGAAATTCAGGCAAATCCTCGCGATATTAATTTGTTTTATCTTAAAGGTGATATTCGCGAACGGATTGCTATTGAAGAAGGAACTTATCATGTAGTCGGTACTGATATTCATTTTTCAGAGGAAGAAATGAGAAAAGAGTTGAAAGAGTATCCCGAACGTTTTAGTCCAAATGTTATTCTGCGGGGATTATTCCAGGAAACCATCCTGCCCAATATTGCTTTCCTGGGTGGTGGTAGCGAGATTGGATATTGGTTGGAATTCAAAAATATGTTTGGACATTACCAGGTCCCGTATCCGGTGCAGATTATGCGCAATTCATTTCTGATCATTGAAAAGCGATGGCGTGATAAGTTGGAAAAGGCAAGGATTGCGATGGATGATATTTTTAAATCAGAAGAAGATCTTGTTGGTGAACTGGTAAAAAAAGAGTCAAGGCATCAATTAAATCTTGAAAAAGAGATTGAAGATGCCAATGCTTACTATGAAAATTTGAAGAGAATATCGCTTCCCATAGATCCTACCTTAACACAATATGTAGATGCGCTGAAAACTAAGGCGGTCAAGCCCATCGTGGATCTTGAAAAAAAGTTACTGAAGGCTGAAAAAAGAAAATTCGAAGATCAGCGCATGCATATTCATAGTATTAAGTCGGCGCTTTTTCCCATGGACAATCTCCAGGAAAGAATTGAAAATTTCATGCCTTACTATGCCGAATGGGGCAGGGAGTTCATTAACATGATATACCAGCATTCACTTGCACTCGAACAGCAATTCGTAGTGTTGGAGGAAGTTAATGCTAGCTAAATCCTTTTTCTTTAAAGCAAAGGCGCAAAGGTAGCAGCGTTCTACCTGTGCGCCCTTACGCTCTCTCTTTGCGCCTTGGCATCGATCAATCCTACTGTTGCCGGAATGACCATCCAATGAATTGCAGGGCATCAGTAATGCCTGTTCTCCAATAAGTCCAGTTATGTGCTCCGTCGCGCATTCTGAATTCATGAGGAATGCCTTTTTCTGTCAATGCAATATGCAATTCACAATTCCCTATTGTAAGATAATCATCGTCTCCGCAATCGATCCAATAGCGAACTTTTTTTAACTCATCAGCAGATTTTGTATCTACAATCTTCAATACGGAATTCTTGTACCATGCTGCAGAGAGTCGGTCCTTACCCTTCAATCCTATGCCATACATACGAGCATATGTCGTATTATATTCTTCGTCCTGCATACTTACCATATGTTCGTCATCATGCATGGCTGAACTCATTGCTCCTACTGCAGCAAATAAGTCGGGATATTTAAGGCCATAGATCAAGGAACCATATCCACCCATGGAGAGACCGGCGACGCCGCGATACTTTTTCTCGGCTTTGATGCGAAAAGCCTTTTCGACTGTTGGCATAAATTCCTTTACAAAAAAGTCCTCATAGTTTTCTTTACCATCAAATGAATTGACATAAAAGCTCGAGTCACCATTCGGCATGATGATAATCATGGGAGGGATAGTGCCATCAGCGATAGCCTTGTCGGCAAACCGATTGATTTCGCCGAATTGCAGCCATCCTGTATTGTCATCCGTGAACCCGTGAAGTAAATACACGACAGGATATGTTCTATCTGAATGATCATAACCGGCTGGCAAGTAAACAGAATAGTTAACATCTTTTTTGAGAATGGAGCTCTTAAGAGTATTCTTTTCAATGACTATGCCGTTTGTTTGTGCTAAACCGGTCAGGGTTGAAAATAGTGAAAGAAGGAACCAGGTCGTTTTCTTTAGGTACGTGATCATAATTGGTTTAAAAAATTAAGGATTGAAAGTAAATAAAAACTAAATCATGGAGCCATTTGGCCTAAAATTTTGTCAAATCCAGGAGAAAGGATCTCCGGACGCAATATGCTGAATTTTTAATTCCGGCAATTTTGGTTGTAACCATTCTGCAAGCCACTGCATGCCCGGTTCTTCGCTGACAGAATGGCCCAGAACGATCAGGGATATCGGGGTGCCTTGCAACCTGGCATCACGGATATATTCGGCAGTTTCCCATTCCTGCACTTCGCCGACGATGAGTACATCGGGCTTTTCCTTTTCTGCCAAGGCGATATGAACCTGGCCCCCTGCAGCGCCCGGAACCAGGACGATTTTTTCGCATCGTTGTGCAGGGTCCCCAATAAATCGAAGATGGTTAATTGATAAAGAAGTCCGGAGATGATCAATGAGTTCAGAAAGGGAAGTAGGGGGTAATTGAAGTGTATGGCTACCCGCTTTGAAATAGGGAAGCCAGTTGGCTGCCTTAACGAAACCATACATAATTCCATCTGGGTGAAAGCTGTGCCAATAATCGTGGAATCGCCAGACAGCCATATCGTGTTCACTCAATAAATCCTGTTTTCTTTTGACTACCGAATTATTTTGAACCCAGTTTATATCATCTGTATGGTTGTAGAAGGTAGGCTCATGCGCTATAATAAAATTTGCCTGCGACCTGGCAGCTTCCTGTATTACGTGCGTGGTTGCAAACATCGTCGTTACAATTCCCGTAACATTTTGGTTGGCTGAACCACTCTTAACAGTATCTACTGACTTGGGATAAGGAGTTCCGGGGATTTCTTTCAGGATCAAATCGATAATATCCTGAACGGTATAAGATTTATTTGAAAATTTTTCTTTGGCTGAGGAGAAACCTGGTTTGGATATTAAGGTTGCTGCTGAGGTTAATTGTAAAGCCGTCTGGATGAATTCTCTTCTTTTGAATGGACCGAGAGATTGATGATTGGTCCAAAAACTATCATGCATAAAGGATTATTTTAATTGAGCGATGGCAAGATCATATTCTTTGAGCAATCCGGGAGCCCTGTCGACTGCCCAGCCTTTGTATGTGTCACGCATGAGTATAAGTGTTATCCTGATATTTTCCGAATTCCGGGAAGCCCTGTCGAAAAGCACTTTTGCCAATTCGTCCTCTGATCTCATGACTCTTTCCTGTTCCTGGTAAATATGTGTGAGCAGTGACAAGTCCGGCAATCCAATCCTGGATTCTATATTTTTTTGTTTTGCTATTTGCCAGGCGATATCCGTGAGGTAACGATGCAAAAGTCCGTCGGGGGCAATTAATTTAAGATTGAATTCGCCATGGGTAACTATCAGTTGCTGGAAAGCCAGGTTGTTTAGGGCCGAATCAATGTTAGACAAAACTTTTTGCTGGTAGGCGAGTTGATCAGTTTCTTTAGCCCTGTTCTCACTCAATTCATTCCTGATGTCCCGTATAATTTGGCTGGTTTCCTTCGATTCATGCCATTGATTTATTAATTCTGTCAGAATAAGTGCAAGTAAGACACTGAATATGATCAACAATGATTCTCCAAGGTATTCCTTCCATCCTCTCACTATGGTTACTTCCTGATGAACACGTTTTGGTGGCGCTCCGTGCCCGGCTTCTTCAATTAATGGTTCTGCCATAAAATCCTGCTTTCATTTTGGATCGATGGTGGTATATCCATATTGCAGAAAAGAAGAAAATTTGAGTGAAAATTTTTTACACTAGATGTAGGCTTCCTCACTGATCATCGAATTTATTTTCCCATCCTTCTTTTTTCAACTTATCTATCTTCTTGATTACATCAGATTCCAGGTTCTTTTTATAAGCTTCCACCTCAGCTCCAATTATTTCATCGAAAGCGCCCATGATCGTTGCGGCAAGTATTCCCGCATTTTTTGCGGCATTCAAAGCAACAGTTGCTACCGGAATTCCATTGGGCATTTGCAGGATAGAAAGAACGGAATCCCAGCCATCAATAGAATTGGAGGATTTGATAGGAACTCCAATCACGGGAAGGGAAGTAACAGACGCGACCATGCCAGGTAAATGTGCAGCACCGCCGGCTCCGGCAATGATTACTTTAAGTCCGCGATCTCTTGCCTTGGAAGCATATTCGATCATTCGCATGGGAGTTCGATGGGCAGACACTACTGTCAGTTCAAATTCAATCCCGAATTCTTTTAGGATGTCTGCAGCAGCTTGCATAACGGGCAGGTCGCTGTCGCTACCCATGATAATGCCAACCTGGATCATGTCAAATTGTGTTAGCTTATTCAGTTAGTTCGGGATAAAGTTCGATAATTCTTTTCTATTTGCTTCTAGGTTTCTATGTGTTCATGTCGTGGAATGACTCGCCGAGGCTGCAACTTTTTCCACCACATAATCACCTTAGAAGAATAGAAGTACCCAGAAGGCGGCTATGATTTTGAACCAACAATGCTTATCGCGTTTTTTATCCTGTGTGCCTTATGAATCAAATCGCTCTTGTCTGTGCTTAGAATGGTAGCATGCCCCATTTTTCTGCCACCTCTTGTTTCTTTTTTACCGTATAAATGAACAAATACATTGTCCATCTGCAAAATTTCAGTCAATCCATCATATTGTGCAGGTCCAGAAGAACCTGCTGCGCCCAACAAATTCACAATAGCAGCTGGTAAGATATGATCTGTATTTCCCAGCGGGTAACCCAACATGATGCGCCAAAGCATATCAAATTGTGAACTAAAATTAGCTTCAATCGTATGATGCCCGCTGTTATGAACCCGGGGAGCTGTTTCGTTTACGTACACTTCATTTTGCTTGTCGACAAACAGTTCAACAGCAAATATTCCAGGAGACCCTAGGCTCCGGGCCACTTTCAATGCGATCGCTTCCGCCTTCCATAATATCCGTTCCGGAAGGTCAGCAGGACTTATCTGGTAATCCAACAAATTCAAATTGGAGTCAAAAACCATTTCTACAGGAGGATAGATGGCTGCTTCAAACTTGTCATTGATAGCAATTATCTGCGCAATCTCTTTTGATATAACAACCAATTTCTCTAATACGGCAGGTGCATCAAATCCTTTCTCCAGGTCCGATTTCCCCCGGATGATCTTTACGCCACGGCCATCATATCCACCAAGCGCAATTTTGTGTACAGCCGGAATAAATTCTTCACTAGATTTGAGTTCTTCCAGGTCTTTGGTAACTACGAAAGCAGGAGATGGAATTTCATTCTTGGCGTAGAATTCTTTTTGTTTGATTTTGTTCTTAATAGTTCGGAGAGTGGAAGGTTTCGGGTAAATTTTTACCCCTTCATTCTCCAATTTTTCCAGGGCATCTTCATTGACAGATTCAATTTCAATGGTGATGGCATCTAACCCTTTGCCAAAATTGTAAACATCCTGAAAATCTCTGAAATCTCCCTTGACAAAATGATGGCATAAGTGAGCAGCAGGACAATCTTCCTCCTTCTCCATGACAAAAGTTTCTACCGGGTAATTGACAGCAGCCTGCAATAACATTCTTCCCAATTGTCCGCCACCCAAAATTCCAATTTTACGCATTCATACCGATTATGGCGTGAAGATAGGGAAATTCAAAGTCCGTCAGTGATTCCACGGTTGAGCCGGTTAACGAATATTTAACCCCGGGGTTACAAACATTCAATATTTACCGCTACATCCATCAACAAAAAATATTTCTACCTTTGTTTCAGCATGTGCCCGGATTATCCTCATAAAATTTTTGACGACAAGCGCTTCAACTATTGCCTTCTGATGGAAGCACTTGCATTGGACGCGGGTAGCCAGCTTTTTAATCCGGAACGGATCTAGAAATTGCCGTAAATGATGGCACAATTCAATCACCCGTCTTAACAAACCAATCTTATGACTACATTAATGACCGCCAGCGCAAGGCAGGCAAAGCCAGCTGATTTCCTTCCTTTATTCGGAACTGACTTTATCGAATTTTATGTAGGCAATGCCAAACAGGCTGCACATTATTATAAGTCTGCATTTGGATTCCAGTCCCTGGCTTACTCAGGACCTGAAACAGGCGTAAAAAATAAAGTCAGCTACGCTTTGCGGCAAAATAAAATGACTTTCGTGTTCACCACAGCTTTGCGGACGGGCAATGCGATTGCAGACCATGTCTACCTTCATGGGGATGGGATCAAGATCATAGCACTGATGGTAGAAGATGCTGAAACCGCGTGGAAGGAAACGACAAAACGAGGAGGCAAACCTTATATGGAACCTACTGTTTTGAAAGACGAGTTTGGCGAATTGCATCTGAGTGGCATCTACACCTTCGGGGAGACAGTTCATCTTTTCGTTGATCGTACTAAATATAATGGTCCATTTATGCCTGGTTACCGGGCTTGGGAGACGACTTATAATCCCTCCGCAACCGGCCTTCAATTCGTGGACCATTGTGTTGGAAATGTTGGATGGAATCAAATGGAGCCATGGGTGCGGTTTTATGAAGAGGTGATGGGTTTCAAGAATATTCTTTCTTTCGATGATGAAGACATATCTACTGAGTATTCCGCATTAATGAGCAAAGTGATGAGTAACGGAAATGGTTATGTCAAATTTCCTATTAATGAACCGGCGGAGGGCAAGAAAAAATCGCAGGTGGAAGAATACCTGGAATTTTTCAATGGAGAGGGAGTACAACATGTAGCCATGGCAACCAACAATATTTTGGAAACAGTTACCGACTTGAAAAATCGAGGCGTAGAATTTTTGCGTGTACCTTCATCTTATTATACCGAACTTCGCAAGAGGGTTGGGACCATAGATGAAGATGTTACCTCTTTGGGCGAACTTGGTATTTTGGTGGACCGTGATGAAGAAGGGTACCTTCTTCAAATATTTACCAAACCCGTGGAAGATCGTCCCACTTTATTCTTTGAAATTATCCAGCGAAAGGGCGCAAAAAGTTTTGGAAAAGGTAATTTTAAAGCTTTGTTTGAAGCTATAGAAAGGGAACAGGAAGCCAGGGGCAATTTGTGACAATTCAATAAAAATTCTTTATTGAGCGTCAATTGTATGCGTATCGAAAAAGAAGTCAATTCACACCTGTTTATATAATAATCTAGCCGTTTTTTTGTTTTTATTATAACTTTATCAATGGTTTATAGCAATAAACACATGAATCTATTCCCTTTGCATGACTAACAAGAAAAATCTCAGGCGGTACATCCTCATAAATATTATTTTGGCTATTCCAGCCATCAGCCTGGTGGCACAAATGTCATCTTATTCGGTAAATTTCCTGGATTATCAGCGATCAATTCCTAAAGTCAGCGATCTGATGAGAAGGAAAGAGGACACGCTAAGGAAACAATTCCAGGCCAAGGGATTGGTTTGGCCTGCTAAATACATTTATATCCGGTCATTTAAATATGACAGCGAGTTGGAGCTATGGGTAAAAAACAAACCTGCTGACAAATATAAACTTTTCAAAACGTACAAAATTTGTGCGCTGGCAGGGTCTTTAGGGCCAAAGCGCATGGCAGGCGACTACCAGGTACCGGAGGGATTCTATTATATAAATGAATTCAACCCCAGAAGTATTTATCATTTATCGTTAGGTCTGAATTATCCGAATGAATCAGACAAAATGCTCTGCGACCTTTCGTCCCCTGGAGGTGATATTTATATACATGGCAGTTGCGTTACTACCGGTTGCATTCCAATCACCGACGACCAGATAGAGGAATTATATATCCTTGCCGCCCACGCTAAGGATCTGGGGCAGGATTTTATTCCGGTTCATATTTTTCCTGTCAATTTTAAAAGCCCCCGCAGTGTCACCTACCTGAATAAGTATTTGCAGACTTTTACGGAGTATGGGAATTTTGAAAAAAGCCTGAAAAATGCCTTTTACTACTTTGAAAAAAATCACCAGGTGCCCGTTGTACTGGTGAATGGCAAGGGTGAATATGTGATGGAAGAAGTAGCTGCCAATCCGGCTGACGAACCAAGCAGGGTTACTGAATCGAAACCTGCGAAAAAAGAGCCGCATGCTCCGCAGCCAATCAAGGAAGAAGATCTTGCAAAAGTAGTAGACAACCAACCAGTGTATGCTGGGGGCAATGAAGCTTTCAAGAATTTTATTGATAAGTTGAGTAAGGACATGGTGAATGAATTGTCACCAGGACAAAAAAAGACTTTCGTGATGGTTGAGTACATCATCGATAAAACAGGTAAACCAGTTTATGCTCTCGTAGTTAGCGGAGGCAACGACAAGATGAATGCACTAATTGAAGATGCATTCATGAAAATGCCGGACTGGTCACCAGCTAATAAGTCTGGCGTGAGTGTTCCCATTAAATTAAAGCAGACAGTGATGGTCGAGTCTGAATAGTGTTCGTTTTCACCTTTCTTTCAATGAGTTTATTTCATCAACACCTGCACAGTTTCCGGTGATTGTTGCTTAAGTACAATATTCTTGTCCTTTGTTAAGCTCTTGAGTGTGGCTTCATCATAATGCCTGATCGTCAATAAGGTGAGGCCCTTTTCAACCTGCACGTCAAATATAGATGTGGCGTCATGGGCCAGCTTGTCAATTTTGTCAGGTTTATCATCCATACATACATGCAGGGTTACAGCACCACTTTGCATCAGATTGGGCTTGACTTTGATCTCCGAAAACAGGTGATACAATTCTCCAGTTGGTTTTTCTCCAACAAACGAAAAATCTTTGGAGTGAAGATGAATGAGCGCCTGGTTTTGTTTGATTACGATAATGGGAGGGAGATGATTTACATTTTTTGCATGAATAACAGTTCCGGGCAGCGCGGGGTCCATGAAGCATTTTACATAGAGAGGAATCCCTTTATTTTCCAGAGGCTTAATGGTCTTTGGATGGATCACCTGCGCGCCGTAAAAAGCCATCTCGATCACTTCATCATAACTTAACTCACTAATAAATTTTGCATCAGGAAATTCTTTTGGGTCAGCATTCATGACTCCTTGCACGTCCTTCCAGATCGTTTGGCTCTCTGCATTAAGCAAATTGGCAAAGACGGCCGCCGAGTAGTCACTTCCTTCTCTCCCGAGTGTTGTACTTTCATTCTCGTCAGTAGATCCAATAAATCCCTGCGTCAACACCATTGGGCTGATCTGGAAAAGAGGGATAATATCACTCTCAGTTTTTTTGCCTGTCCATTTCCAGTCAATATTCGCATCACGAAAATTGTCATCGGTCCGAAAGATATCACGGACATCGACCCATTCATTTTTTAATCCATTTTCATTCAGGTAGGCACTGACGATAGCAGTTGAAAGCAATTCGCCAACGCAAACGATCTGATCATAGTAATAATCAAAATCGCGCTTAGGTTGATCTTGTAGTAACCATTCGACTTCTGTAAAAAAATCTCTTAACCTTTCTTCTGTGGCAGAAAGACAGGATTTTAACAATGCCCTGGCTGTGTCAAGATGGCTCTTTTTAACTATTTCAAAAAGTTGAATGGATTCTTCTTTGTTTTTCCTGAAGAATGCTTCCGCTACCTTCTCCAATGCATTGGTGTTTTTTCCCATGGCGGATATAACAACGAGGATATGTTGACCGTTATATGTCTGGAGAATGGGTAAGAGGTTCCTGATTCTTTCAACGCTGTTGACACTGGCACCTCCAAATTTGAATACTTTCATGTACGCGTAATTTTTTTGCCCAAAAATGGGTCACAAAAATGGTCGACAATCTAAAACGAAATTTTCATATTAAACAAAGAAATCAATTATGGGTTTGAAATTATGCTTATTAATTGTAGGATTAATGGTGGCGGTTCAGTTACCTGCGAACAAAATATACAGTCCAACAAAAAATAGGATTGAAGAAGACATATTGTATTACGTAAACCTTCATAGAAAATCAAAGGGCCTTCGGCCACTGAGATTGAATTCAGTTGAATCATCTGTGGCGACCAGGCACAGTAAAGACATGGCAACCGGGAAGGTACCCTTCGGACACCAGGGATTTGATGATCGGGCAAAGACGTTGAGGAAAAAATTAGGTTCTATTACGATGGTTGGGGAGAATGTTGCTTCCGGCCAGATGACAGCAAAAGAAGCTGTAGATGGCTGGCTGCATAGCCCGGGGCATCGGAGAAATATTGAAGGTGATTTTAGCATGACAGGAATCGGCTGGGCCAAGGATAGGAGAGGGATGATTTATTATACGCAGATTTTTACTAAATAGTATCCTGCGCTCTTTCTTTTGCGACTTTGTGTGAAACAACTAAACACCGTAAATTGCCGCATGATTAATAATCAGGCAATCATTTCCGTCAAAGACCTCGTGAAAAAATATGGAGAATTTGAAGCGGTGAAGGGCATCAGTTTTGAAGTATTTGAAGGCGAGATTTTTGGTTTGCTTGGACCGAACGGTGCCGGTAAATCAACCACGCTCGAGATCATCGAAACACTTAGAGAAAAAACCGGCGGGACCGTTATTGTGGATGGAATAAATCTGGATAAAAAGCCGGATGAGATTAAGAAAATTATTGGCGTTCAGCTTCAAACATCAGGTTATTACCCCAATCTCAACCTGGTGGAGTTAATTGAATTGTTTGGTGGCCTGTATAATGAGTCGGTCATACCTCTTGAACTGCTTGAAAGAGTGAACCTGAAGGATAAAGCAAGGTCAAAATATAAGCAGTTAAGCGGCGGCCAAAAGCAGAGGTTCTCCATTGCGACTACTTTAATAAATCATCCCAAGATTATTTTTTTGGATGAACCAACTACCGGCCTCGATCCGCAGGCACGCAGGAATCTTTGGGACCTGGTGAAGGATATACGCTCCAAGGGAACAACTGTTATTATCACTACGCATTACATGGACGAAGCAGAAGTATTGTGCGACAGAGTAGCCATCATTGATTCCGGGAAAATAATCGCGATGGATTCTCCCGATAAATTGATTGACCGGCTCGTAGCTACCGGTTTCGAGCGGCCGAAAGAAGTCAAAAAAGCCAACCTGGAAGATGTCTTTATTAATTTGACAGGTCATGCTCTCCGTGAAGAATAGTTCTAATCTAATCAAATAAAGTATGTCTACCGACGTTCGCTATCCTATAGGTAAATATGAAGAATTGCCATTTTCTCATAGGCAAAAAGAGGCCTGGTTGAACGACATAAAATTTCTTCCGCAGGCGATTGAAAATGCTCTGTTGAACCTGGATAAAACTCAGCTTGATACACCATACAGGGAGGGCGGATGGACCGTTAATCAATTGGTGCATCACGTTGCCGACAGTCATATCAATGCCTATTGCAGGTTCAAGTTGGGGTTGACTGAAGACAACGCGGTGATACGTCCATATGAAGAAAAACTGTGGGCCGAGTTGAATGATGTAAAGCATTTGCCCGTGAATATTTCAGTTACCTTACTCTACGCATTGCATACGCGCTGGTACGAAACGTTAAAAAATATTCCAGATGAAGCCTGGCAAAGAAAGGTTGTTCACCCTGAACACAAAAAAACTTTCACCCTGTGGTACCTGCTGGGTATGTACGCCTGGCATGGGAGGCATCATGTTGCTCATATAACGGAATTGCGTAATCGTAATAATTGGTAGGTGGTGAAGAAACTCATTTAAGAGAATATGCATGAAAGATTTAAGCTGGAAAACATTATCGTCAGAATATCTTTTCAAGGATGATTGGTTTACCATTCGCAAAGACAGCTGCCAGGCGCAAGATGGGAAAATTATATCCCCCTATTATGTCTACGAATTTCCCACCTGGGTCACAGCCGTTGCATTGACGGAAGATGGGAAAATTATCATGGAGCGGCAATACAGGCATGCATTGGGCCAGACCAATTACGAAATACCCGGCGGATGTGTTGATTCCACCGATAGTTCCCTGGAAGAAGCCGTCGCGAGAGAGTTGCTGGAAGAGACTGGCTACCGATTCCGGCAATTTGAATATTTAGGAAAAACCTCTGCCAATCCCTCCACCAACAACAATTGGATGCATATGTTCCTGGTTACTGGCGGTTACCACGCCCAGGACCAGGAACTGGATCACAATGAAGAAATAGAAATTTATTTGTTTTCAATCGAAGAAGTGAAACAATTGCTTAAAGAAAACAAGATTGTTCAAAGCATGCATGTGACCGCACTCTTATATGCTTTGGAAAGATTGGGCAAGTTGAGTTATTAATCATCTTCTCTCATTCGGTCCTTAAATTGTTGACAGGACTAGCTAATCCTGCCTGAACCGTATGATATCCTACCGTTAATAATGCGATGACAAGTGATGCTAGTCCGGCAGTGACGAATATCCAGCCACTCAATTCAATGTGGTAAGAAAACTCCTGCAGCCAATTTTGCATACTGATCCAGGAAACCGGAATGGCAATGAATGCAGCAAAGATGACAAGCTTGATTGTATCACGCGAAAGCAACCAGACGATGTCGAACACTTCTGCACCTATTACTTTTCTGACACCGATTTCTTTGGTTCTTTGTGCTGTGACGAACATGGTTAATCCAAAAAGACCCATACAGGAAATTATAATTGCCAGTCCGGCGAAATAATCAGACAACCTGCTCACCAGTTGCTCACTTTTATAAAGCTTGGTAAACTCTTCGTCTGAAAATTGATAACTGAATGGAAATTGGGGGTTGATTGATTTGCAAATCTTCTCTAATTCACCAAGCGTTTCTTTTGTTGAACCTGTTTTGAATCGAATGAGAATCGTGCCCCAGGGCCATTTTTCGTCCAATCTCAGAATAAGTGGATCAATGGCCTCGTGCATAGAATTGAAATGAAAATCCTTCACAACGCCAATGATTTTGCCGGGATGATTACCCCATATGACTGTTTTGCCTATGGGATGATCAATTCCCATTTTTTCAATGGCTGTTTCATTCATGATGAATGCCCCAGAGTCACTTACATATGCCGAAGAAAAATCGCGACCTTCTTTTAGCCGTAATTTCAAAGTCTTTACAAAATCGTAACCAACGACACCATCTGCGAAGGAGACTACCGAGTTCGGATTTTTTCCTGGCCAATCAATGCTGCCGGTGTGATGAAAAATAACAGTGGGTGAATTTCTCATTTTTGAAATCGCAAGCACATTCGGCATTTTAGCAGCTTCCTGCTTGAATAGGTCGTAATTCTTTGTTAACTCGCCTTCGATTGGAATATAGATTAGATTTTCCCTATCATAGCCGAGGTTTCGGGTTTGTATATAGTCCATTTGCCTGTACGTGACAATCATGCATACGATCAGGATAATTGTAAGTGCAAATTGAAAAACTACGAGACTCTTTCGGAAAAACGTAGCACTCCGTTTAAATCGAAGCGTTCCTTTTAAAACGCGGATGGGTTTTAGGGAAGACAAGAACAATGCGGGATAACTTCCAGCGATGATTCCCGTTATGAAAATCAATCCTGCAGATAAACCTAGGAAATTGATATCATACCAGGGGATATGCATTTGTTTTCCTGTTAATTCATTGAATGCAGGAAGGATGGCAATTGCCAGGATCCAGGCCAAAACAAAAGAACAGAAAGTGAATACAAGTGCTTCCCCAATGAATTGCGCGATGAGGGAACTTCTCATGGCGCCAATCACTTTTCTCAATCCTACTTCTTTCGCTCTTTTTGTTGCCCGGGCAGTTGCCAGATTCATGAAATTGATGCAGGCGATAAGCAAGATGAATATCGCAATAACTGTAAACAGCCGTACATATTCTATTCTTCCGCCGCCAACTGATCCATTTTTGAAATTTGAGTGAAGGTATTTTTCGGAATAGGGCTGCAATCCAAGTTCAGTGCGGTTTCCGGCGCTTTTGCCCATATACCTGTAGATGAAATCTTTTATTTTTCCTTCTACCTCTGCAGGGCTCGAATTTTTACGCAATTGAATGACGGTCGTTGGACTTGTATTCCCCCAATTGTGAACCCAATCGTTTTGCTTTACATAATCGATCCAGTTTCGCATGAAGTCAAATTGCAGGGAAGAGTTTTTTGGAATATCTTCAAATACCGCTGTGACCTGCAGGTTTTCATTATTATCAAATCGCAAAACTTTTCCCAAGGCTCCATCAGGGTTCCCAAAAAAAATTCTTGCCATCCGGGCTGAAATCGCAATTGTATTTGGTCTATCCAGGCAGCGTTTCGGACTGCCAGCCAGCAACGGAAAACTAAACATGTTAAAAAAATCGGCTCCTCCAAAAAATCCAGTCATCTTCATGAACTTATTTCCGGCAGCGAAAGTATTCTGGTTTCCAGGAGCGGCCGCATAGTCAATACCGGTAGCATGCTCAATGTCGGGGATCACTCTTTTAAGTTCTTCGGCAAGTAATCCTTGCGTGGTATAACCGGCATCTACTTTTCCATCATAAAAATTCCGCTCATAAACCTGGTACAGAAATTTACCGTTCTGGTGAAACTGATCCATGTTTCTTTCGTCCATCACCCAGAGCATAATCAGGAGGCTGCAGCATATTCCAAGTGCAAGGCCGATGATATTGATGAAGGAAAAAAGTTTGTTGCGGCTTATAATACGCCAGGTTGTTACAATATAATTCTTGATCATGTGCTAAAGTAGATTTGCTCTTAAGATAGAAGAGGAAGAAGGGAACTATTTTTTCCTACCAAGAGAATGCCAACTAATTAAATGCTTGATTCTCAGTCAAAAATTGATGCCGGTCTCATTCAAACTGTTCGATTTTAATGCGTTATTGTTCGCTGGTGATCACTTTTTTCATTCTGAAACACGGAAGCTGGCAGGATAAATTCTAAAGATTAGATGGCTGGCTTTGGTCTGACAGGGATGTTGGTTGAAGAAAGCCTATTTAGCCAATTATTTCTGAAAGATCAACTTCTCCGACTACGAATACACTTCCGCAGACAACAATCAAATCCTTTTTTGTTGCATGCCCATATGCTGCTGCCAGTGATGAGCGCACGGTGGGATAGGCCTTGCCAGTTAATCCTGCTGTCCTTCCGAAATCTGCCAATTCCTTTTCGTCTAATGCACGAGGAATTTGCGCTTTAGTAAAATAGTAGGTGGCATTTTTGGGAAGGAGTGATAATATTTTTTTTGTCTCTTTATCCATGACCATTCCGAGGACTATATGCAACCCTTCGTGGTCGGTCAATTCAATTTGCCTGGCTATCTGGTGAATTCCATCTTCATTGTGCCCCACATCAAGTATTACAAGAGGCGAAGTATGGATCGTCTCCCATCGACCGTGCAATCCCGTTAGTTTCCTGACATGGCTTAAACCTTTTTGGATTTGAGCGTCCTTAATCCTGAATTGCTTATCCTGCAATATCCGAATTGCTTCAATTACCGTAATCAGGTTCTTGACCTGGTAAATCCCTGTCAGATCGAGTCTGAAATAGGATTTTTCATTATTGTGTTTTTCTGTTACTTCTGCAATCAGTTCATTCTTTTCAAATCTCCAATCTGCAACGAAACGTTTTTGATCTGCAAATTGAATGGGTGCATCTTCTTCATTCGCTTTTTGAAGGAATACTGCACTTGTTAAAGGATTACTTTCACCGACGACGACAGGTGTTTGGTATTTTATAATACCGGCCTTTTCATAGGCGATTTTTTCGAGCGTGTTACCCAACATGTTCATGTGATCATATCCGATATTGGTGATCACCGACAATTCAGGCTGAATTATATTTGTACTGTCCAGCCTCCCTCCCAGTCCTACTTCAATGATAGCAATATCCACTTGCTGCTGGGCAAAATATTCAAAAGCCATAGCTACTGTGATCTCAAAAAAGGAAGGCTCGATCGATTCAATCAATGGCTTTACTCTTTCAACAAATGAAACAACAAAATCCTCCTTCACTAATTCACCATTAATGCGGATCCTTTCCCTGAAATCCCTGAGATGCGGAGAAGTATACAGGCCTGTCTTATATCCTGCTGTCTGAAATATGGAGGCTAGCATATGGCTAGTAGACCCTTTGCCGTTGGTGCCCCCTACGTGGACAGTCTTAAATTTCGTTTGCGGGTTGCCGAGATATTCACAAAGGGCAATTTCATTGGTGAGATCTTTCTTAAAAGCAGCCGCGCCAATCCTGCTGAACATAGGCAGTCGCGTAAAGAGAAAATCAATTGTTTGGGAATAGCTCATGGAATCCATGACAACAGCCTCAGATTGAAATTGGATGCAATCTATGTCAAAGGAGCTGAAATTGGCAAATGATATTTAGGGCTGCTCGCCTGGATTTATTCGGGCGATTAAATATCCGGATTTAGTTATTGTTCTTGAAATCTCCGCGTTTCCAGGCTTGAATAAAATCTGCCCAGGCTAAAGGATTGAAGATATTTTGTGGAGGAGCCTGTCCCTGGTAATAATATTTGGTCGCACTTTGTTTCAGGTAATAACTAGCAGCTTCCTGCGCATCCTGCGGTAAAGTTCTTGCCAGTAGCCGTCGCTTGGCAGCGTCAGTATTTTGACGTGCAATCTCGATCTGGTCATCTGGCACCTTCGTGTTTACAAAGTCTCGCTCGAATTGTTCTCTCGTTGGTCTGGGTTTAATGATGGTCGCTGGCAAGTATTGTGCATCTGTCACCATTAATTTCAACATGCTGTATTGATTACCTTCCAAGTTGGTTGGGATCTCCACCAATTCAGGTTTGTAACCAATGCTGGTAAATTCCAATTTGTCTCCTTTTAACACGACAATGGAGAAAACACCTTGTTCATTTGAAATGGTACCCCTGTTTTGCCCTTTTACTACAATACTCACGGCGGGAATTCCTTTCAGGCTGTCAGCGGTCATCACGATTCCATAAAACTGGACCACTGAATCTTTCAGTTTGTCAAATTGTGCACGCGTAACAAAAGGGGCGGAAATAAAGAATAGATATAGTAGAATTTTTTTCATCAGGCCAACTTTTGGTTCTGTGATCCCGCTTTTACATTACTCCACAATTATCATTTATTCTGTTAGGCCCAAGCAGTTCGGCAGCTTTGACGAGACATCACCCGGCTGCGATCAGAATAAACTATACCCATTTGAATAATGCATCCAAAGCTGGTCTCAAAATTAACTTTATTCGCTGAAATAGTAAACAAAGTAAGGGGCGCAATCATTAATTTTGCTCCAAAATAAATGTTTTTAACAAATAATTGCGCATGACAGAAGCAAAATTATTAGAGGCTTTAAAAAATGTACAAGAGCCAGATCTTGGAAGGGATATTGTTACGCTTAACATGGTAAAAGATGTTGTGATTGAAAGCAATTATGTTTCATTTACAATAATATTAACTACACCCGCGTGCCCCTTGAAAGACCTGATTAAAAATGATTGTGTTAAGGCTATTCATCAGTTAGTAAATAAAGATGCAGTTGTAAATATCAAATTCACCGCTAATACAATTTCTAATAGGCAGGATCCTCACACGATTCTTCCGAAAGTCAAAAATATTATCGCTGTGGTAAGTGGAAAAGGAGGTGTCGGGAAGAGCACCATCGCTTCAAATTTTGCCTTGGCATTGGCAAAGGATGGAGCAAAAGTGGGATTATTAGATGCAGATATTTATGGTCCCAGCATACCCATCATGTTCGGCGTTCGCGGGGAGAGACCCAAGATGATGAATGTTGGTGAAAAGGGAATGATTGTCCCATTAGAGAAATACAATATAAAATTAATGAGCATCGGTCTGTTGATCGATGAAAAAAATGCAGTTGTGTGGAGGGGACCGATGGCCAGCAGCGCAATTAAACAATTTGTTTCAGAAGTGTTTTGGGATGAATTGGATTATTTGGTAATTGATATGCCGCCTGGCACAGGGGATATCCACCTCACACTGATGCAAACTGTTCCTGTCACGGGTATAGTTGTAGTAACGACTCCACAGGATGTGGCGCTTGCTGATGCAAAAAAAGCAATTGCGATGTTTGGCCAGGCTCAGCTGCGCGTGCCGATTATCGGATTAGTTGAAAACATGAGCTATTTTGTAGCGGAAGAATTACCTGCCAACAAATATTATATTTTTGGTAAAGAGGGTGGTAAAAGATTGGCAGAAGAGTATGATATTCCGTTCCTGGGACAAATTCCGCTGGTTCAAAATATCCGTGAAGGGGGAGATAGTGGAGTCCCTGTTATGGTGCAAGGCGATGAAATCAGCAGGAAAGCATTTTCCGAATTTGCAGGAAACGCTGCCCGCAGCATTTCTATGATCAACTCGAATGTTAAGGTCGAAAAAGTGGCAGAAGTAGTAGCTTGATTTTAATTCAACTGCCTGTTTCATTCATGTATAATATTCCCTATTTCAAAGCTGGTGATGAAAAAGAGGTGATAGCTTTCATGCATGCGCATCCTTTCATCATTTTATGCGGGGCTGACCCTCTGGGCCAGCCTGTCGCAACGCATGTACCTGTTCTGTTTGAAGAGCGCGACAATAAATTATTTCTTCGTGCGCACGTGATGAGAAAACAGGATCATACATTGGCATTTGGAGACAATCAAAAAGTGCTGGCAATTTTCTATGGTCCTCATACTTATGTCAGTGCCAGTCTATATGAAAACAAACAAATCGCAAGCACATGGAACTACCAGGCAGTGCATGCGAAGGGAGTTTTAAAGTTTCTTAATGAAGATGGCCTCCTTCAAATCATTACTGATCTGACGGAGAAATTTGAAAACAATCCGCACTCTCCATCATTGGTCCAGAAAATGGACAAAGAATATGTCTCAAGGATGATGCAGGCTATCATTGGGTTTGAAATTGAGATACAGTCCATCGAACATGTATTTAAACTGAGCCAAAACAGGGATGAAAAATCTTATCATAATATCCACGATTCACTTTCATCTGGCGATCCCGATGCGAAAGCGATCGCTGCTGAAATGAAAAAAAGGCAGCATCCCTAGCTTCTACATTCTCTCCGGCCAACAATTTTCCTTTTCTTTGCTTCAAATTTTATCGAATGACCAGGCAGCAGCTGATCCGATTAATAAAGGAAAAAAAATCATATCTCTGTGTTGGTCTCGATACCGATCCTGACAAAGTTCCTGAACATCTTCAGGATTTTAAAGATCCCGCATTTGAATTCAACAAGGAAATAATTCAGGCGACGCAAAACTATTGCGTAGCTTATAAAATCAATACCGCTTTTTATGAGGCGCGCGGAGCCAAAGGATGGGAGACCCTCGAAAAAACTGCTGCAATAATACCAACATCTCATTTCAGGATTGCTGACGCCAAGCGTGGGGACATCGGAAATACCTCTGCTCAATATGCGAAGACTTTCTTTGAAACGATGCCTTTTGACGCGGTAACTGTTGCACCATATATGGGCGAAGACAGCATTCGTCCGTTTCTTGACTATCCCGGAAAGTGGACTATCGTCCTGGGATTGACTTCCAATCCCGGTGCTCGTGATTTTGAATTGCTCGAATCAGGAGGTATGGCCATTTATGAAAGGGTCCTGCAAACTGTATCACGGTGGGGCACACCTGAAAATACGATGTTTGTAATTGGCGCAACGCGGGCCGAATGGTTTGAGAAAGTTAGAAGACTTACCCCCCAACATTTCTACCTGGTTCCCGGTATTGGAACCCAGGGAGGATCTCTTGCCGAAGTATCTGAAAAAGCCATGAATAGTGATGGAGGGATACTGGTTAACGTTAGTCGGGCCATTATGCACGCTTCTCAGGGTGTAGATTTTGCGAGTAAGGCTGCTGAAGCGGCAGCATCCTACCAGCGGGAAATGATTCCCTATGCTGAAAAGATTTCTGCAATTTGATGATTGTTTCATTTCAATTTCCAACTAAGTATTTTTCTTAGCGGTTAAAACTTTGAGGACCGTTAGGATTCGACTATTTTAGGTCATTCAACCCCTAACAAATGAAATCCTGGTTGTCAACCGCCATGGGCTTAATGATTTTTGTATCAGCCCATTCCCAGAAAAATTTTGTTCCCGGATATCTTTTGAAGCCAAATGGCGATAGTGTCCGTGGATTACTGCAGGAGGAAATCAAAGGAGAGCTTCTTAAGTCAGTCTCATTTAAAAAGTCAGATGCCAGTGAAACAAAGAATTATTCTGTCACAGAAATCAATGGCTTCAAATACGATGGTGGCAACTTATATAAGGCAATATCTTTTGCAGATCCCAGAGTGGATAGCTTTCAGAAGAAAACTTATTTTGCCAACGAGCTTTTGAAAGGCTATTATAGCCTATATGAGTTTGTAGAAGATGAGCGGATATATTACGTTGCTCAAAATGACTCAAATTCCTGGCTTTTATACAATGTTGCTTATCGACCGACCGGTCAGGTTCTCGAGGAAGGTAATTACCTCAACAAACTCATATTACTGGCTGTTGGATGCGAATCTTTACAGGCGAGAGTGGAAAAGACGGAATATAATGTGAGGGCAATGATGACTTATTTCATTGATTTGAACAAATGTCTGTATCCTGAAATGGCTGTCACCAACTTCTATAAAAAAGCCAAGGTCGAAACGTCTTTTTATTTATTTGCGGGGGGAATGGGTTCCACCCACGGGGAAATTACAGTGGACGGACTTTTCAGATTTGTTAATCCGCAGATCAGTACAAAGACCTCCATTAACATCGGATTTCGGTTTTCAAACTTCGTTGTCACAACGGACGAGCTAAGTGGCGGCAACATCAGGTACCAAGCTCATACGCGACAAATGTTGTATTGTATACCCGCCACTGTTCAATATAATTTTACATCAGGA
>PSRA01000223.1 GCA_003175695.1 Bacteroidota bacterium
TAGGAAGGATCCAATGGCAGATACGCTTTCCCCGATTTTAAAATCGCCAATACGCGAATTATCATTTCAAGCCCGCGAGTGGTGCTGATAGCGATATAGGGAGAATCGGTTGCAGTAGCAGAAATAATTTCACTGAGAGCATCGGATGCCTTCTGTAATTCGTTATAAGTCAAATGCTTATCACCAAACTCTACTGCAATGGAACTGGGATTTTTGAGTTGTCGGTAGGTGAATAACTGATGTATGAACCCATTTTCACGAGGTCGCATTTCCATATTATCTTCAGAGATATCCATCTCAGGTCTAGGTTAAGGTTTAATCCCGTAGAAACGCTGTTTAGGGATATGTATTATTCAACAGGGCTCACAGGAATGGACCGAATAGGATATGACAAAAGGACTATATAAAAGTATTAATTTATTCCCGATTTTTCTAATATTATCGGTCAAACAAGGGTTGTTTTTTAAAAATAGAAAAGTGCTTTGAGTCCCATCTAACTTATTGATTTTATTTTGCAAAGTCAGCCAGGCATTCTCAGATATGATTAAAAGAGCGGCGTGGGCTTTTTAATTCTTTGATTTATTTTCATACATTTACCCTGCACTGAAATTAGCTTTTACAAGAACAGAATCTGTTGATCACCCGAACCCGCTCGGCGGACTCATTTTTTTTCACAATTACCTAATATGCAAAATGATACGTTGAATGTGACCCCGGTCCATGAAACGCATAATACTGTGGACCGGAGAAGCAATATTTCCAGAAAAGAACTGATCAAAGAATATGTCGAACACTCCATCCCAGTGATTTTGACTGATGCAGCCAAGGACTGGAGTGCTATGGGAAAACTCACTCCAGATTTCTTTCTCAAAAATTATCCAAATCTTAGTAAAGAAGTCAAGGGTAAGACATACAAAATGTCTGATTTTATTCCTTTAATGCTTTCGTCGACACCGGACAACCCTTCCCCTTATCCATTCAGCTTTAATATTGAATCGTACTGTCCGGAATTGCTGGGGGACGTGAAGCCTGAAATTATTTATGGCAAATGTGATCGGGTGAATCATCCCTTAGTTCCAAGATTCATGCTTTATGGCACGGAAGTGTATGAGGTTTTCCTGGGTGGAAATGGCTCTTCTTTTCCAAAACTTCACATTGATGCCTTGTTCCTGCATAACCAAAGCACGATGGTTTACGGGTCAAAAGAATTTATCATGTTTTCTCCCGATCAGGTCAACTACCTGTATCCGAGCGAAAATGCTCCAAAATTTTCTCAAATAGATGTATTAAATCCTGATTATGATAAGTTTCCACTTTATCGCGAAGCAAAACCAATCAGGGTTACCTTACATGAAGGCGAGACGCTCATTTTCCCCACGGGATGGTGGCACACAACTTTGATCCATGAACCTTGCATATCCATCGGCAGAATTCATCTCAATGCAGCTAACTGGGACCGTTATATTAAAGACGAATCTTTTATCTGGAAACAAAGGTCATCGTTTATGGCTCTAGCTGTTCGGCTTTATGGCGGAGTATTGGGCAAAGTATTGAATCTGCAGGAAAAATTTTAGAGCATGACTTCCCTGAGCAAAGATGAGGCTTCTATCTTTTCACCATAGGCCTGACGTATCTTCCAAAAAATTCAGGATAAAATCTTCCAGCGTAAATAAAAGTGTGGAGAACATTCACCCCTAATTCCTTTTTCAAAATCATTTGCATGACACTGAATACGACAAAATTTGCTATCAATGTCGCATACACTGCTCCCATGATTCCAAACCGATGGATCATTATGTAAACCAATGACAATTCGAAAAAAGTGAAGACTGCAGTGACGGCAAAATTAGTTCTTGGTTTTCCAATCGAATCGAGCATAGTACCAAACAAACGTATGAACGGATTGAGCAGGCAGGAGAAAACCGATACCTGAACAATAGGAATTGATTCTGCATAATTACTTCCGGCAATGATATGCACCACAAACCCGGGAAAGACAAATAAGAATAATAGCGGCGGAATCAAAAGCGCAAGTATAGTGCCCACAGATTTTTCGTATAAATACCTGGAAGCTTCATGGCCTTGTGTAGCGAACCTCTTAGCACTTTGTGGAAACACGATAGCTCCTATTGTATTGGTGGGGACTTCGGTGAGACTTACAATTTTATCTGCAACGCTATATACACCCGCAGCTCCGGGATATAATAATGCTCCCAACATCATTTGATTAACGGTGATAATCAAAATACTTCCGATAGATGTTCCAAATGCATATTTTCCGTAGTTGAACAGTTTTCGAACCCATGTAGTATCAATTTGCGCTGAAAGTTTTAATTCGCGCCGAATAAAAAGGAACTCAACCAACATGGCTAATGAAGCGCAAATGATTTGCACGTAAATCAAGTTCATTAAAGAAATGGGTAAACGAAAAAGAAAACAACCGAAAATGTAAATAAATTGTCCGCCCTGGCGAATAGAATTGCTAATTAACACTCCTTTGAAACTAAAATTCGCTTGCTCTATCCATTGGAATTGATACATGGCGCCCAAAATAAGATACACGATATTGTAAGTGTACAGCATTCTGGAAAGATTGGGGTAATGCCAGATATTTGCCAGAAACCCTGCCAGGCTAATATTTACACCAATACAAACGAACATGAGAACAGCACTCAGAAAGAAAGCTGCAGAAAGGATCGTGGGATGAAGCTCCTTTGGGCTGTCAGATAAATATTTGATCAATCCATTTTGAAGAAGCCCGTTTCTTCCTAATTCAAGGATGGTAGTCGTAGCAACAAACAGTGCCCAAATACCATAACTGTTTTTATCCAGCATTCTGACAAGCAGGTAAAAACTGCCAAATCCAAAAAGCAGGGCTTGAATATTCATTATCAGGTTAAATGCTCCTGATTTGAACCAGTATCGGTTGTTTTGTGCCTGCATGTCTGGTTAGTTCAAAATACCTCTTGTTGGTTGTTTCTCTTCAGAAACATATAGTTCAAATAATTGGTGTTCCCGCCTATCATGATTCGCCTCAAATAATTGACTTAAATCAAATGTAATCGGCAATCGGCCACTGCGAAAAAAATTCCACAAAAAAAAACGGCATTATATAAAATTTATATGACATTTTATACGTAAACCTCCAAATATCTTATTTAACTTAGACCATTCCTAATGAAATAGTTTTGTCAACCAGGCTATAAAGTTTAGCCAGGACGATTATTCCAGTTCGTTCATTTGATGTAAACAAAACTGATTCAGTCGCACAGGATCCTTTATTCAGCGAACTCCATTCTGATCATGAGCATTGAATCCTGATTGTTTGTCGAAAGATTATTTATGAATGTGATCAAGAAGTCGCCGATAATTGCATTGGCATTAGTGCCTCTGTTCTTCCTTTTCCATAATTACAATGAGCTCTTTGGATTTATTCCTGTCAGTCAGCTGATCTATTATGCTGTAATAATTTACGCCAGTCTCATTATCGGTTATTTAATTTTTAGATGGATGAAGGTTCCGCCATCGAAAGCCCTACTGATTCTTTTCATAACCAGTATCTTCCTGCTCTTCTTTGATCCCATCGCCAGCTTATTTAAAAGAGTTTCTTTTGGTTCCTTTTTCGGCAGCAATTTATTTTTAGTTCCCGTTTGCATCATCATTATCGTGTTCCTCATTCGGAGAATTCTAAGAGGCGAAAGTGTCTCATCAAACGTCATTACATTCCTCAATATTGTCATGATTTTTCTGTTTGCTTCTGAGCTTGCTATTGGGTTTTCCAACTTCAACCAATATAGGAAAAATAAGAACCTCATCTATCCCTATAACATTTACTCTGAAAAATATACTCCTTCGCAACTGCCTGACAGTGCGAAACCGGATATTTACTTTATCGTTTTCGACGAATACACTAATAATAAGACACTAAAAAAACTTTGGAAATTTGATAATACACCAATCACCCGCTGGTTGGCGGCGAATCGTTTTTATGTTCCGGAGAACACACATGCCAACTATTCTGTCACGATCTATTCAGTCAGTTCCACGTTTAACATGAATTATATCGATGCAAAGAAAGGATCTGATGCCACCGTTACAAGAAATATTTTGCAGGCCAATCAATCCGTGAGCGATAATGAAACTTTCAATATTCTTCAGCAAGAAAACTATTCTATCAACTTCATCGCACCATTTAAAAACCGGATCAGGGAAAACGGACTTGGGAAGTGGTTCGATTATTTAATTGATCACCAGATCGACATGCAAACTCTTCCGGGAAAGATTATCGCGCATATAAAATGGCATTCCCAAACAGGCAAATGGTCTGATTTGGACGACGATTGGTATGAGAATATACTCAACACCAAACTTGAGTTGCTCAAGAATACTTTGGATCAAATCAAAAAATCTACTGATAGTAATACCGACAGGCAACCTCATTTTGTGTATGGGCATTTCATGATTCCACATGAACCACATTTGTCATTCGATTCGGCTGGCGCTCCGATTCCTGATCAAAGGCCAACCAATCTTCCACCGTTTGCGACTTATCCTGCTCAAATCAGCTATGCAAACGAGCTCATGAAAGATCTTGTAAGCTATATTTTACAACATAACAAACGAAACACGATCATTATTGTCGAAGGCGATCATGGATTCAGGGAATTCAATCTGGGGCCGGGTTGGTTTATGCGCACGTCTGACTCCTTAAAGCGATTCTTCTTACCCAATTTCTGTGCGATCTATTTTCCTGAAAAAAATTACTCCAGGTTGTACGATCATATGAGCCCGGTAAATACATTCAGGATAATTTTTGATCAATACTTCCGCCAGCAATTTCCCTTACTAAAGGATTCCGGTATTGTTGTGAAAGATGATTGAAATGATTGTCCGATGTAGAAAGGCAGCTATTCTCTTACAGAAAATAAGGTATAACCATTATTTCTGAAAACGACCCCACCAGACATGGCTGTCAAATTTTTCGCAACCGCATATTCATAGTTTGGTAACAACACGAGACCAACACGGTATCGAATAAACAGACTTTTTGCTGATTCGGGTTCTCCTGTTTTCAAGTATGTCAACATATTATTTCTGGCATCATTGCGATTTGAAAAATCACAATAGGGATTTGAAAAGGTCGGATGGATGGCAACAAGCTTCCTTGCAGTTGGCATGACGGGGAACAAAGAATTCGGCAAGTCGCAAAGTATGACCTTATCTGGAGAAATATTTTTAACGATGTAGTTATACACCTGAATCTTATCTGTATCATTTTGTTTCATAAGTGCCTGCTCCCGAAGATGAACAAAATCACGTCTTTTCTCATATGCTGGAAAATAAATGATGGCAGAAATCAAAACTGTCAGAATAAGAATCTGGTCTCTTCCGGGACCATTAAGCAGCCATGATAATTGGCGAGTCTTGTTAATCCATCCGTATGCCTTGTTGACCAGGTAAACCAGTCCAAAACCAAAAAAAATTGATTGAAGTGCTTTTAAATAAAAGAAATAGTGAAACGACGGCACAGTAACCGGCAGATGAATATTAAAAGTGCGTTCAATGCCTGGCTCTATTGAAGTATATAAAAACATGAATACAGCGCTGAATAACCAGGAAAAAATGATTCGTCTGACCAGTACCTGATGATAATTTCTGTAAAACCAGACTAAGCCAATGAAAGCAATCCCTGCCGATACTGAAAGATTTTCACTGATCATTCTAAGGTAGTTCTGCCGAATGAAAATACCCCCCACCATTGTGGCGATCAGGCGGTTGACAAAATGCAAATGATACTTGCCCACGATAAAAAATAGAAAGGGCAGCGATACCAAAACAAATGGGATGAAGGTTGCCACACCTTGTAACAAATACGTCAACAATAATTGCGAATTCTTCTCTCTAAATGCTTCGACCATCCTCGTGGCCTGCAGTGAAAACATAATGAGTATCATCAGAATTGCCGGGCCTGCATGTCCCAAAAAACAAAGACCTATGCTGGCGCCTAAAATGAAAAACCATAAATATCTCTGTCGCGAATACGCAAAATAGCAGAGAATGATACTTTGATAAAATAGGAATTGAGCAAAATTGACGGGATAGAGCCACGGTGAATAAGTGGCGGCAGCGTAACCAGGAATATTGCCGGAGGAAAAAAATAGATATGACAGTAGCGAAGCCAGGGCCACACGATAGTCAAATAAGATAACCATCATTATTACGAAAGCAATAGGTCCTAAGAGATTGAGATAAATTCCAGCCCTGGTAACCACCAGGTGGATCGGAAGTCCGGTAATTTTTACTAAGATTGTTTCTATGGAAAACAACAGAGGATTATACCATAAGTAAGCGCCTGAATAGCTCGGATCCTTGCCGAACTGGCCATCCAACATACTTTGGATGTAAGAAATATCCCTGTCAAAATCGGCCTCGGGTGCCCAGAGCAAATCCTTTGTAACACTATGACATTGGACAAAAGCAATAAATATCAACAAGACAAAAGATACAACAAAATATGCCCTGTTCTTCTGCAGCTTACCGTGACTTAAAGGCATTGAAATCATTTTAAAGAGACTTCACTAACATGTTATCAGGCTTAACATCCGACATTGGAATTAGGGAATTTGAATGATGGCAATGCCGGTATTTGAGTAGGATTGGACTGATCATCCTGGCAAGCTCAGAGCAAGGAATTTAATTTTTTGGGTTAGGCTTGGTGCAGATTAAAAGTTTGCGCAAAGTAAAGAAAAAATTCCAAAATAAATCGTTCCGTTTACAAAATCAAATGGCATCAGTTTTTTGAACACCCTTTTGGACTACCTTCATAATAATTTTTTTCCAATAAAGTAGTCCACATGCTTCCCTGGAAGACGATCATATTGATCCAATCAAATTGCGACTTACCGGTATATCTTCAAATTGCCAATTCCATCATTCAGGAAATGAAACGGGGAAGAGTGGGCCCCGGTGTCAAACTGCCGGGAACTCGGATGATGTCCGAAATATTGGAAGTCCATCGAAAAACAGTAGTCCGGGCCTACGAAGAATTGGACGCCCAAGGCTGGATTGAAATGAAAGCATCCAAGGGAACTTTCACAAGCAGGGAATTGCCTGAAACCAACCCAAGAAGGCTATCCAACAGAGTCGACAAGTTAAACTCTTTTCCTACTCAAACTGGATTTAATGTCAGGATAGACAATTCAATTCGTAAACCGGTTTTGCCCCAAAGGAACATCAATGGATTTCACGATGGACCTGATGTACGATTGATGCCGGTAAACGAATTGGGAAGAACATACAAAAGCATTCTTTCACGGTCTGTTAATCTCAAATATTTGTCGTATGTGGAGATCGCGGGTGTTCAGAAATTCAGGACCGTTCTTTCCGATTATTTAAACAGCAGCCGCGGACTTCAGACGACAAGTGAAAATATAATGATCACAAGGGGAAGCCAGTTAGCTCTCTACCTCCTCTCCATTGTGTTGTTCCAAAAAGGTGACACGGTTATAGTAGGTGAAACAAATTATTACTACGCCGACCACACATTTGAATATGTGGGAGCGAATCTGGTCCGTGTTCGGGTTGATGAATTTGGCATCGACGTTGATGCGATTGAAAAAATTTGCCGAAGAAAAAAAATCAAGGCGATCTACATCACATCTCATCACCACTATCCTACCACAGTAACTCTAATCGCGGCGAGAAGAATCAAGTTGTTGAGTTTGGCCGAAAAATATGGATTCATCATTATCGAAGACGATTACGATTACGATTTCCATTACATGAGCAGCCCTATCCTACCGTTAATAAGTGCAGATCAAAAGGGTATGGTGGTATACATTGGCACACTCAGCAAGACAATTGCTCCGGCTATAAGAACTGGGTATGTGGTGGCACCGTCCAATCTGATTTTGGAATTATGCAGGGTGAGACAATTAATAGATACGCAGGGAGATCCGATTATGGAGTTGGCCCTAGCCGAAATGTTTTCCGATGGAGAGATCAAGCGTCATATGAAAAAGGCTTTGAATGAATATCATAGGCGCAGGGATAGTCTTGCATCTTATCTGTCAGAAAAATTAGGTGATTGCATTGATTTCAAAATACCCAATGGCGGACTTGCCATTTGGGCCAAATTTCATAAATCAATTCCTCTCCCGCCCATCACAGAAAAATTAAGATCACAAGGAGTGATCCTTTCAAACGGGCTTATTCATAATACAGGTAATCTTTCTTTAAACTCCACCCGGATGGGATTTGGCTGGATGACTGAAACCGAGGCTATCCATGCCATAGATGAGCTCAATAAAGTCATTCGCTTTCGATAACCGCCATTCCTTTTCCTCTTGATTGCACCGGTTCAGTATTCGCTTTTTTATTTTTAAAACCGGACTACCTGATATATAAAAACTGGTTACGATTGTAGTCCAAATGGCTATTACCTTTAGGTGGACAATTAACCTCATCTTAAAAAAAAAGTATAGTCATGAAAAAGCTAGTTGCGTTGATTTCATCGGTAGTGATTGCGTCCCAGGCGTTCGCCTTTGCTACCAAAAATGTGAATGAAAAACTACTCCAAAACTTCAAAGAAAATTTTCCCCAGGCTGAACAGGTATACTGGAAGGAATCCCCGGAGACTTACACAGTAAATTTTGTTGAAAATGGGATCCGCAGTTTTATTGTCTATGGTAAGGACGGCAATTTCGTCAGTTCTACCAGGTATTATCAGGAAAAGAATCTGCCTTATTACCTTCTGATCAATATCAGGAAGAAATATCCGGAAAAGAAAATCTTTGGAGTGGTTGAGCTTTCAACAATTGAAGCGGTTGATTATTATGTAAAACTAGAAGATGCAAAAGTTTGGACTACGATTAGAATGGACAGTGAAGGAAACCTTAGCCTAGTTGAAAAACTGCAAAAAGCCGAGTAGAAGCCGAGTAGCGAAAGGAGC
>PSRA01000175.1 GCA_003175695.1 Bacteroidota bacterium
AATGCTTCAGCCATCTGGCTACGTCCCGAGTTTTCCCAACAGACGAATAAAACTTTGTGATGAATGTGTGACATGATTCGAGTTTAGGTGGTAATTGTTGAAATGGACTAATGAATTTAAAGGCATTCGATTATTGAATAAGTTTATTAATAATTTATTAATGATTTATTAATATATCGAAAGCGGCTTATAATTGGTTAACGAGGTCCTTTACTTGACTTTCAATTAGATTTCTCACCTTTCTGAAGTCATCTTCATTCATTTCTTTAGGATCGGGAATCTGCCAATCAATAAATTTTTTGGCCGGCATCCATGGACAGGCGTCTCCGCAGCCCATGGTAACAACAGCGTCAAATGGTGCGAATTCCTTTACTTCTTCGAGGTTCTTTGAATGATGCTGAGTGAGATCATATCCAAGCTCCTTCATGGCAGCTATTGCTTTTGGATTGATTTTTCCACTCGGCTTTGATCCTGCACTATATGCTTCCACTTTATCTTTTCCATGGATTTTTGCAAATGCCTGTGACATTTGGCTTCGATTGGAATTCTCAATGCAAACAAATAAAATCTTCTTTTTCGGTTCCATAATTCGATAATTATATAAGCTTCTTATAAAAAAACACCGCACTGATTGCTCCAAAAATAGGTGCGACGAAATAAACCCATAAACTTTGTAAATGCCCACTAACTAATGCCGACGCCAGAGACCTGGCCGGATTCATTGAAGCACCAGAAATTGGCCCTGCAAACATTGCTTCCAACATTATTACACCTCCTATGGCAATTCCTGCAAATAGTCCCTTTTCTTTTGAACCGTCGGCAACATTCAATATAACAAGCATTAAAAAAGTGTAAGAAAAAATTCGAGGATCAAGGATTGTATTGACGTACCTGAGGGTAGGGTAGTTCCCAGAAATTCAGAATTTGGGAAAAGAAATTTCAACACGAGACTTGCGAAGATTGCACCTAAACACTGGCTGATAATGTAAGGAGTTGTTTGTTTCCAGCTAAATGATCTACCAAAAGCAAATGCAATAGTCACTGCAGGGTTGATGTGTGCGCCAGACTTATCGCCGAATGCATAAATCATCGACATAACTACTAGTCCGAATGTCATTGCTATTCCAACATGAGAAACTCCGCCTTTTGTCACTTCGTCAATAGTAACAGCTCCCGTGCCACAAAAACCAGTGTAAATGTGCCGATAAATTCTGTGACATATCTCTTCATTTGATTCAACTTCTTAACTGCCTCCGATCTAACCTGCAACGCACCGTCCGTTCTTACATTTCGACAAAGTCTCTTAATCGCAACATCCAGGTTCGCAACAAGACTTATTTGCTTTTTCTCCATAAACGGTGATGCTGAAAATTCCGAGTTTGTTCTCTTTAAAATCATTCATTTCTTCCTTGGACAGGTAATTTTCCAAAATGTCCTTTGGCAATTGAATTTCTTTTTCTTTTTGAACGGAAATATTTTTAAAACCGATTGTGTGCAGCAAGCCTAAATATTCATCTTTCTGAATCGCGCCTGCAACACATCCCGCATACATTTCAGCTGCATTTTTCAGAGACTTAGGTAAGTCGCCTATCAACACAACGTCAGAAATGCTAAAATGGCCGCCGGATTTGAGAGCTCGTAATATTTCTTCAAAGGCTTTCTTTTTGTCTGGTACCAAATTCAAAACACAATTGCTTACGATAACATCAGCAGTATTATCTGGAACTGGAAGTTTTTCAATATCGCCCTCCCGAAATTCCACATTGTTGAATCCAAGCTTGTCCGCATTTGTTCTCGCCTTTTCAATCATCGCAGGTGTAAAATCAATGCCAATTACTTTGCCTTTTTCTCCCGTTTCTGCCCGGGCAACAAAACAGTCATTACCCGCTCCTGATCCCAGGTCGATTACTGTATCTCCTTTCTTAATTTTTGCAAATTGAGTGGGAAGTCCGCACCCCAATCCCAAATCAGCTTCCGGAGCGTATCCTTCCAGGTTGTTGTATTCATCGGCCATAATGTTATAAACTTCTGAAGAACAACAACCAGAGCCACAACAAGAAGAAGTATTTGTTTCTTTGCTTTGTTGAGCAATCTCTCCGTATTTCTGCTTTACAATTTCTTTCAACTTTTCTCCTGTTTCCATGTTATTTCATTTTTCTTTTAAAAAAAATCTGATATAAAAATTGCTCTAGAATTAATTATTTCATTGCAATAAGGCGATCAATGGCATTAAAAAAAATCAACAACAGTTGTCTTTGTTTTCATAAGCCACAAAAAAGCTTTCCAATTCCCTTTTGTAATTCTTCCACACCTTTTCGTCTATACAATAACAAACGCTTGTTCCCTCTATGGTTCCTTTGATCAATCCTGCGTTTTTTAATTCTTTTAAGTGTTGGGAAATGGTAGGTTGCGCCAGGCCTAACTCCTCAACCAGGTCGCCACAAACACATGCATTCTGTCGAAGTAAATTTTGAATTATTGCAATCCGCGCCGGGTGAGCTAATGCCTTCATCATGCCGGCGAGTTTATTCTGTTTTTCCGTGAAAATTTCTGATTTAGTAAGCCCCATTATCAATCTATTTATCGCAATATTACGATAAATGCGAATTAGAAACAAAAAACCAACCGAAATTTGCAATTAAATAAGGAAATGTAATTTCATTGGTTCAGGAGCATTAGATGACAGAAGTTCTAATAATCGGCGCAGGTCCTACGGGATTAATGGCAGCATGTCAACTTGCTGTGCTCAATATTCCATTTCGGATTATTGATAAGAACGAAGATCATACTAGCCAATCGCGTGCGATAGTTATCCATGCAGCTTCAATGGAATTATTTAGCCGTCTCGGCATTGAAGATGAATTTCTGAAACCGGGCAAGCAAGTCAAGGCTCTTAACTTCATCGCAAGGCGGACAATAATTCATATACCATTATTTTCTGAATATGGCAAGCACCTGACGGAATTCCCATACTTCCTTGCGCTTGAGCAATCACACACAGAACAAATTTTGGTCGATTTTTTGGAGCGACGCGGCCATAAGGTGGAGAGAAATGCTGAACTAATTGATTTGACGCAGACTGACGATCAGGTTTCAGCCTCACTAAAATATCAGGATGACAGGACCGAAACCCTAACAGCAAAATGGCTACTTGGTGCAGATGGTGCGAAAAGCCAGGTTAGACATGCGTTGAATATCCCCTTCGGAGGTGAGACGTATCCCGCTGATCTGTTTGTTTTGGATTGCAAAGTTAGTTGGCCACTAAAAGATGATGAACTTTTCCTGGCATTTTCCAACACTACTTTTGCAGGATTTTTCCCGCTGCCAAACGGCAGGTGCAGAGTTATAAGTTTCGTTCCGGAAGATTTGAAAGGAAAATCAGATTTGAGCTTCGAAGATATCAGCGGATCCTTTGCAAACAGAATGCAGCTCGACATAAAATTGTATGACCCAAGCTGGATATCGACTTATCGTGCGCACCATCGATACGTCTCGCAATTCAGGAAGGGAAGGTGTTTCCTGATGGGAGATGCAGCGCATGTACATTCTCCTGTTGGCGCTCAGGGAATGAACACAGGATTACAGGATGCCTCTAATCTCGCCTGGAAGCTTGCTCTTGTAATCCAGGGCAAGGCAAAAGATATTTTACTTTCCTCTTACGAAGATGAGAGACTGCCATTCGCACGAGAGTTAGTAAAAACGACGGACAGAGGTTTTAGTTTTGCTGTAAGTAAGAATGCAGTTACAAAAACTCTTAGGTTCTATATTTTCCCTCGTGTCCTGGCTTTGATTATCCGGAATCGGCATTTGGCTAGATTCATATTCAGAAGAATTTCTCAAATCGGAATCATTTATAACAAGTCAGTACTTGTCGAAAATTCTTCAGAAGGAAATTTTCCATCAGATGCTCCCAAGCCTGGGCAAAGGCTACCATATTTTGAATTCATTGATGATTCGGGCAGCAAGATTAATGTGCAGGAATTTGTAAAAGAAAGGCCGGTCACGCTGCTGTTCAACATTGGTACTACAGATGATATCCGAAATGAAGTTGCTAAATATTCACATATCTCTGTCAAAAATGTGCTACTGACGGAAAAAGCTAAAGAATTATTTAAGAGATTTGGAATAAGAGAGAAGGGATATTTTCTCGTTAGGCCTGACCTTTATGTAGCGTATAGATGCGATAGTGGGAGCGCGAATGGCTTTAGAGCATTCATGAGTCAGATTTTTATATACTGAAAGAGCCTTGGAATTATTAAATTTATCGCTTAAAGCCCCTGACCATGAAATGGATCTTCCCATTGCTGACTATCTTATTGCCATTAACTCTTTTCTCTCAAGGTCCTCGCACAAATATCAGTTCGACAAAAGGGAATAACGTCTTTGCTCAGGTGGATGCCAGAGCTCTCCAAATGCCAGATTCGTTGTCTCACGATCTTGAGGGAATAGGGAATTTTATAAATTCTCATTTCCAGACTCCTAAAGAAAAATCAAGAGCCATTTTTGTTTGGATAACCAATAACATTCAATACGACGTTGCAAATATGTTTGCTATCAATTTTTATGAAGATAGCGCGTCAAAGATTTTAAAAGCACTCCAAACGAGAAGGGGTATCTGCGAAAATTATGCCTCACTTTTCTCCGCGATTTGTCAGAAGGTAGGAATCGAATCGGTCGTGGTTGAAGGATATACAAAACAAAGAGGGTTTGTCGATTATATACCACACGCATGGAATGCTGCCATGATCAACGGTACCTGGTATCTCTTCGATCCTACCTGGGGTTCAGGCTATGTATCAAATGGCAAATTCGTCAAGAGTATGAATGAAAGTTACTTCATGGCTTCGCCGGAAAATTTTGTCAAGTCACACATGCCTTTTGATTATCTCTGGCAATTCCTCTATTATCCACTGACGAATCAGGAATTTTATGAAGAGAATTTTACGCAGAATAAGTCAAAACCATATTTCAATTATCCTGATTCTATCCGGGTCTATAACGCTTTAAGTTCTATTGAAAAGAATAATGCGCAGGCGATTCGCGTTGAAAAAAATGGAGTAAAAAATTCGTTGATCTTCGACAGACTTCGAAATCTGAAAGCTGATATCGAGAATTATCGTCGCCAGAAAGAAGTGGATAATTACAATGAAAAAGTGAGTACCTATAATTCAGCTTTGCGGGATTTTAATATTGGCATAAAGCTGTTAAACACTTTCATCAATTATCGAAACGATCAATTCAAACCATCAAAGTCAAATGCCGAAATACAGCATATGATTGATACTGCGGACTTCCAAATCAGGTTGGCCAGGCAGCAGGTAGATAGTATACATTTGGAAGACTCCAATGCGCAATTAGCTTCACTAATTCCCCCGATGAAACAGTCGATCGACGAGGCTATGACAAAGGTGAAGGAGCAGAAAGAATGGTTGGCAACCTATTTTACTAAGAGCAAAATGGGAAGAAAATCGATGTTTTATAAGGTTACCTTCTTTGGAAAACCGGTGAATTAAGGTGTTTGAAAGGAAGAACTAACTTGAATGACATTGGCGCATTAAAAATCGTTTGATGCCACCATTTTTGTTCGGAATGTATGGTAAAAAGTCAACCAAAGTAAAGTCAGTTAGTAATTTACGATGGCAGCTTTTGAAATAATTATCTTTGAATTCACATCCCCACTCGCATTTCATGCAAAATCTCAACAGGCTGTTATATTTTTTCGCTCTTGTGAAATTTGTACTGCCTTTCATTCTGCAAAGCCCGTTCTATGAGCCACACCGCGATGAATTTTTATATCTCGCGGAAGGCAGGCATTTGGCATGGGGATATATGGAAGTGCCTCCATTGCTGTCCGTATTTGCATGGCTCACCAATTTGCTTGGTGGAGGCATGTTCTGGATAAAATTCTGGCCTTCTCTTTTTGGTGCAGTAACATTCATTATAGTTGGCAAGATCATTCTTTCTTTGGGGGGAAGATCATTCGCTCTTTTGCTCGGGTTGCTGCCTTTTCTCTTCGGGGCTTATTTACGCGTCCACTATTTATTTCAGCCCAACTTTCTTGAAATATTTTTCTGGACGATGATTGCATATAGCCTTCTCCGATATATTCAAACGGAATCAAAATCATGGCTCTATATTTTTGGCACAAGCGTTGGTTTGGGGATGCTGAGTAAATATTCAGTTGCCTTTTTTGTTCTCAGCATTTTGATTGGACTGTTATTGACTGAACAAAGAAAAATTTTCAGGAACAAACATTTTTACTACGCCGCATTACTCGCATTCATCATCTTCCTTCCCAACCTTGTTTGGCAATACCTGCACCATTTCCCGGTAGTGTACCACATGAAAGAGCTGGAAAAAAACCAATTGCAATACATCAGCCCTGTCAGCTTCCTGGTTGGCCAGCTTTTGATGAATCTTGTCTGCGCATATATTTGGATCAGAGGTTTATTATTTACGTTATTCTCAAATTCTGCAAAACAATTCAGGTTTGTTGGATGGGCCTATATTTTAGTGATCGCATTACTGCTGCTAGGACGGGGGAAAGTCTATTATTCGCTGGGAGCCTATCCGGTTCTTTTTGCATTCGGCGCTTATGCTCTGGAAAAAGGATTGACGGGCCGATTAAAAATATTGAGGTATGTATTAATTGCATTTTCATCAGTGTCGGGATTTTTTTTAATCCCGCTTTTATTGCCAGTCTTTGAACCTGAAAAGTTGGCGAAATTTTACAAAGACAGGCATATCGAAAGAACCGGGGCATTGAGGTGGGAAGATTTAAAAGATCATCCTCTGCAGCAGGATTTTTCAGACATGCTTGGATGGAAAGAAATGGCAAAAAAAATGGCTGACGCCTACAACACGCTTGACAGCAATGAAAAAAAGCAAGCTATACTATTTTGCGATAATTATGGGCAGGCGGGTGCCGTAAATTATTATGGCCGGCAATATAACCTGCCGCTTGCTTACAGCGATAATGCCAGTTTTTTTTACTGGATGCCCGATTCATTGAAATTCGACAACCTGGTGCTGCTTACCGATGACCAAAATGAAATGTCTTACCCGTTTATCAAGGATTTTTCCGCAGCTGTTTTGAAGGATAGCATCACTACACCTTTTGCGAGAGAAAGGGGATCCCTCATTATTGTCATGAAAAACGGAAATGAAAATTTCAAGAAAATGTTCGCAGAAAAAATTGAAAAGGACAAGGCAAAAGTGAAATGGTAAATAGTGGCCGGCGCCTAGCAACCCCCCAGTGCTCATCCGTGAGCGGACAAGCGTTGTATCAAAAACGGACAGAATTTTTCGTTGATCATAACAGAAAAAATTGACACTCAATTGAAAGACAAACTGGCATCGTTGCTGATGTATTTTGTCAAATTCCTTCTCCATGGTCCTATACTTCTTCAAGACTGCTTTCCGAAACCTGCGGGCGAACAAGATTTATTCTATTTTAACGATAGCCGGGCTGGGTATAGGCATTGCCGTTTGTCTTGTAATATTTGTATTCATTCGGTACCAAGAGAGCTTTGACGCTTTTCACGCCAAAAAGCAGAACATATACCGCGTATTGACGAAAGGAAATAAGCCAGGTGATCAGGCCATGGCATCTGTACCTTATCCGCTACCGTTAGCTTTGGCGCATGATTTTCCAGACTGGAAAGTGACGGGTATTTTTTCGTTGAACGACGTCCGTCCAAAGATATTGGGAGAAGATGGTAAAGTAGTCAAGGTTTTTAAGGAGAAAGATGGTTCTTTTTGTGTTGATCCGACATTCTTCCGCATTTTCGACTTCCCATGGCTTGCCGGCGATCCGGATCATTCACTGGCTGGGAAGGAGTCAGTTGTCCTAAGCAAAAGCATTGCAGAGAAATATTTTGGGGATTGGCGCAAGGCGTCAGGGCAGTTGATCCAATTCAATATTTCAAGAATGCCCTTCAAGGTAACGGGTGTCCTGGCAGATCCCCCTTCCAACACCGATCTCAAGTTGAATATTGTATTCCCCTACGATTTACTCGGTTTTGATCAAATGAAAGATTGGTGGTCTCTGAATGATGCACACGAATGTTATTTGATGGTGCCATCAGGTGTCACGATTGGTGCCATTGACAAGCAGTTAAATTCGTTCTCCAAGAAATATCGCAGCACGGATAATAAGAATACCCAAATCGTCGAGCCGTTGTCAGCCGTGCATTTTGATGAAAAAGCGGGCGACTTCAGCGGAAAGACAATTACCGAGGCGCGTGTCCAGAGCTTATGGTTGATAGCCTCCTTTATTTTACTGATCGCTTGTGTCAACTTCATAAATATTTCAACTGCGCAGGCAGTGAACCGGGCAAAGGAAGTAGGAGTGAGGAAGGTGCTCGGTGGCGACCGGAAACAGCTGCGAATTCAGTTTCTTTTGGAAGTCGCCATACTGGTGCTTGGCGGAATTTTGCTTGCATTGCTTTTAATTTGGGCATTGATGATCCCCATCAGTAAAGTACTGGATATTCCGATGTCACCCATGATCCTGCGTACACCTGAAGTACTATTGTTCCTGGGAGCACTGCTGGTGGTGGTTACTTTGCTGGCAGGCTTTTATCCCGCATTAGTTTTGTCAAGGTTTAATCCGATCACAGCTTTGAAGGTCAAGCTGGTTGAAAGGAGCTCCCAAGGACTTAATTTGAGGCGTGCACTGGTAGTGGTGCAATTTGTCATCGCGCAGGCGCTGATCATAGGAACAATGCTGGTTGTCAGGCAGCTGAATTATTTTACAAACTCATCAATGGGCTTCGATAAATCCGCTATCGTGACCGTGCCATTTCCAAAAGACAATCTTTACCGAACTAAGCTAAGCTATATACGAAATCAGCTGATGGCGAACAAGGATATCAAGATGATTAGCTATAATAACAGTTCACCGGCAGACGACGATTTATGGTGGACGGATTTCAATTTCGATCATCGGGAAAAGTCTGAGCCATTCAATGTCCTCGACCGTTTCATTGATGCCAATTACCTGCAAACATATTCGTTGCCGTTAGTTGCCGGCCGGAATGTTACGCGCACGGATTCCGTTCGGGAATTTTTGGTGAATGAGACATTGGTAAGAAAATTGGGATTTGCCCGGCCTGAGGAGGTATTGAATAAGGAAATTAGTATCCAGGGGGGCCGCGTGAAGGGGCCCATCGTGGGAGTAGTGAAGGACTTTAATCAGTCTTCTTTGAAGGATTCACTGGCAGCCGTCATTATGGCCAATGACACGCGCTATGCAAATATTGCAGGCATTAAAATCACTGGGCAGGATATGCCGGCAGCCGTTGAATCGATTCGAAAAATATGGGGTGAAGTGTATCCGGATTATGTGTTCGAGTATCAGTTCCTGGATGAGAAGATTGCGAGTTTTTATAAGGATGAAATTAAACTCTCGCAGTTCTATAAAATTTTCGCATCAATTGCAATCTTCCTGAGCTGCCTGGGATTGTATGGCTTGGCAAGTTTCATGGCGGCTCAGCGCATGAAAGAAGTCGGGATCAGGAAGGTGTTGGGAGCTTCAGTCGGGCATATCGTTTATCTGTTCTCGAGGGAGTTTGTGATCCTGGTCGCCATTGCATTTTTGATTGCATCACCTTTAGCCTGGTATTTTGTGCACCAATGGATTCAACAATACGTTTTTCGCATCCATATCAGCGCCTGGGTATTTGTAGCAGGTGGAGCGTCCGCCTTGTTGATTGCTTTAGGGACAGTGAGCTTTCAGGCAGCCAAAGCCGCCATGGTGAATCCCGCAAAAACATTGAAAGCGGAGTAGAATTGTCCGCGTTGCAAATTCAAAAACAGCAAACAGTCTGCTACTGGAATGTAACCTGTAGAAAAGTTTGCAGGGAAATTTGAATGAGCAAGAGCCTAAATTTGCCGCTCCTCACC
Source organism: Bacteroidota bacterium (assembly GCA_003175695.1). Classification (GTDB taxonomy): domain Bacteria; phylum Bacteroidota; class Bacteroidia; order Chitinophagales; family Chitinophagaceae; genus Puia. Next base: position 9,907 of record PSRA01000175.1, read on the forward strand.
CTTTTTTTCCATTTATCAACTTGAAGACTATTTGTGTAACCTCGGTTTTGCGACGCAGTCTTAATAGCTTCTCAAAATTTTACCCATCATTATTCGGTTATTTGGAATCGTTAGTTATTTAACCATGAGTCTCGGTATGAATCAGCTATTGCACATGATATTGGGAATTTCGCTCGCCGCACTAGTCGCAGGCACGGCGGATGCGCAGCAAAAACAAAACTGGGATCGTTCTCCGGGGAAAGTTCACAAAGGGCCAGTGCCGGCCCAGGCCTCTAAATATGCTGCGGTGCAGGACGTTCTCAACAGATCATCGTTTCTCCAATCACCGGAAGGCTACGATGTGATGGAGGCAGCGCTCGCTGATCTTGATGAGAAGAGCGGCATCTACAAAGGCAGCCTGGTGATCGGCCTTCCATTATTCTTCAGGGAACCGAATGGCGCTCTCAGCAGGCAGGCTGAATATGAGCACGTCGTCGTGGCATTTAACAATCCTACCGCCCTATTGGCCCTTAATGCCGGAGTATATCGTCAGGAGACGGAAAAATTGGGACTGCCCCTCTTTTTCACGGCGAAGGATACACTAGCTTATCTCGTTTCGATTACTGATGGAGTAAGAGTAGGGAAGGGAGTTGACAGACCGGGAAACGACGCGTTCGGTCACCATTTTTTTGTATTGAATCCATCGGGCAGGTCCGTATTTGTGCCTGTGCCCGAGGAAAAATATATCCGGCTATGTATCGGCAAATGGAGGATGGATGAAGAGGAGGAAATGCGAAAACTGGCCGAAAATGAGGGGTATCTAAGGAAAATGGCCTCCGATAAGAACCAGCAGCGTTTCATCTCTGAATACCAGGAAGCAGGAAAGAGAATGCAGGAACGGATCGATCTTGACGAAAGCAGGCTCAAAGCAGCCGAGCAAAAGCTCGGTTTGATGACGGCAAAAGTCCGCAATGCCCCGGCAATCGATGATGAAGCTTTGACTGGCTTTAAAACGCTGCAGCCCCAGGCGTTGTACATGTTCAATCCTGATTTCTATGACCGCACCCTTCCCAAATCGGCAATTCAACTTATGGTTATTTGGGATCCGGCTACTTTGGCCGGGATAAGATTCCGGGAGTCAGATGCATTCATGGAGAAGAATTTTTTCGATAAGTTGGACTTCAAAGCGCTTTCTGATCTTATGAATAAGTAAACAAATAAAGAAAAATAAAAGCTATGTTCACCAGCACATTCCAACGTTGGAGCGCAACCGCAGTTTTGTCGGGAGGTCTCCTGCTCACAATCGGTTATTGGCTTAGGCCAGATATTGAAAAAGAATTGATCGATTCATTTTCTACAACCACGGCATTGATTTCAATCATTCTGGTAGCTTGTGGATCCTTATTGCTGATAACAGGATTGCCTGCAATCCTCGCGCAACAGTGCTCTACTAAAGGCAAAGGTGGATTCGCAGCCTTCGCCCTCACCTTAACGGGCATAGCAGGCTTTCACCTTGGTACTCTATCCTTATATTTTGTGTTGCCCGTGCTGGCCACTTACAATTCCGCGACCAGAGGTCTTCTCTATTCAGACGCACCACCGTTTCCCATGTTTGCAGTTTTCTGGGCGATTACCCTGCTAATTCAGGTAGTGGGCTTGATGTGGATCGGCATAAGGTCATGGAAGCCCGGCATATTTCCGAAGTCCGGGGTTCTCCTGTTCATAGCCGGCAGCCTGACGCTGCTCGCCGTCCCGATATCCTTTCATTTGCTAAAGCCTGGCACTACCTTGGTGATGGCTGGCCTGGTGATCTGTAGCGCTAGTTTGTTGCGAACAAGTAAGATGAAGCAGCACAATCCGTCATCTCCCGAAATTAATCCCGTCTTGTTCCGTTGATAAAGGAATGAAGGAAAGAAAAAGCCCGCCGAAGCCGAAGGCGTAGGCGGGCGAAGTCGGGACGACTGGATTCGAACCAGCGACCCCCACGTCCCGAAGGACCTAACTATTTTGTGTAACCGAAAACCTACTCATCTCTTTAAAACCGCTACCAGTGTGTGTTTGAGAGGATCAAAGAGCTAAAAAAAACGAATGCTGGAAACTGGTTTTGTACCTACCTGTACCTACGGAGCACTAAAACTACTCAAAAAGCTGAGTGTTGCAAGCTTCCAGGAAGATCTTTCTGTGGTGTTGTTTTTCCTTTATCTTATATGTGAGGACTTCCTAAAATACCTCACCTCACCCTATGAGAAATCAACTCCCTGCCATCAAGATCCTTGCCCTTCTGAACTCTCTTTTTCTTCTGAGCTTCCTGTTCGGACCGTTCTAACCCACATGTATAATCGAAAAAATGGTACCGCTCTTTATGAGTAGTACCCTTCTTCTTTTTTTTGTCGTCGCCTCTAGTCGTTACTCACTCTTTGAATCGGAGGAGTTGTTTGACTGATGACCCGGCAGTGGAGAAAACAACAGCCTGATAAAAGAGCCAGCACTAACGGTTAAGCACAACCGTAAAACACTCTTGCCTAGGAGCTTCTTGCTACAAGATTCTAGTTCTCGCAAAGGATCAAGAAAAAATCCACGAGACGTTCGTAGAAAAGAACGGGGACGCTGGCTAGGGCTAACTGTGGAAAACTCGTCGGCACATATTAGGAGAGAACCTTATATTTACGGTAACCAAAATTACAGACCAAATGAAAAGAACCCTTTACCCACTGGCAGGAATCGTATGCCTGCTCCTGTCTTCTCTCTTTGCAAACGCACAAGATCTTCCAAGAATTTCAAACGACACTCTTTACACCTTAAGTGGTTTCAACGTAAAAGTTGGGGACACACTTCACACAGGCAAAGGGAGTCAGCCCAATGGTTATTTCACCTACATCATGCGCAACGAAGCAGGCTTCACTTCTATTATGACGGCAACGAACAACCGGGAAATTAATAACCAGCGTAACTCTCTTGATCAGCACTATGCTGGTAAGTCGGCAGTCGTTGTTAAGCTCGTTGACAGATCCACAAAGAAACTTGGTAAGCAACTCTACGCATTAGTATCTGGTCCTGGCGGCTCACGATATCAGGTAGACGTAGACAATGCGATAACATCAGGAGAGCTAGTCGTACCGGAACAGTACAGACCAAAGTCTGCGACTACTGTTGTTAGTAATCTCAGCGTAGCTGATGAACTCACAAAGCTCAAGAAGCTCTTACAAGACTCTGTCATTACACAAGCGGAGTATGACGCACAGAAGAAAAAACTTCTCAATCAATAAATATGGTTAAACCTCTCACAGCAACCCAATTAGCTTTGCTGTTAACTCAGTGGAGTGGTAAGAAACCCAGCGGCGAGGACATGGACTATCTCATTGAAAGCGGTTATCTCGTTAAAGATGAGAAAGATTCCAGTCGGCTAGTACTCGGTGACAGGGGGTCGATAATACTCGCTGCGGTTATTAACACTGTGCCGTTCAAAACATCAACAACTCCAACATGAAAAGATCCTTCAACCTGCTGGCGCATGAAGTGCTCATTGTGTCGATGATGTTCAGCTGCAAACAACCAACGCCTTCAGCTGTAGTTGAAACATACAAGATAGCCGAAGAAAGGATCCAGACGCGTCTCGCCGCCACTTCTTCCTACGATAGCCTCATTAAGTCTATCGGCGACCTGAATAAGTTGACAAACGACAGTCTAAGAAAGCTGTACCTGGATAATCCACTCACTGATGAAGACCTCAAGAGGTATCTCCTGGTCGGAAGCGATGTCGAGGAACTCGAAAAACTTCACCCCGAATATTCTGACTGTCCGGAAGCAAAACACTACCGCGAGTACTCTAAAAAAGAGGGGAAACAGTTCGTCATAAAGTTTAATGCATGTTTTGACGCATCGCAGGCGGTATCTAAGATCATAACCGACAGGGAAAACAAAGCACTTGAAACAAGTCTGGATAGTATGCGTCGTATATATCATCACCACTGATACACCCAACCGAAAACATAAAACCCCGTTCACTTTTGCAGTAGACGGGGTTTTTTCGCTTGATGGTTCCTGTTATAGCGTTAGACCTGGAAGCGACACCTGCACCTGACTCACTTCCGGGTAGGTGTTGAGTAGCACACTTGCATCACGATGTCCTGATAGACTCTGGATCATCTTGATGTTCATCCCTGAGTGCATACAACGGCAGACGAAGGAGTGACGGAAGGCATAGAGAACACGACGCTGTATACCGAGTTCCTTCATGACTGCAGTGAGAACCTTGTTCATCTTCTTCTCGTCGCAGGAGGCACGGCTGGGACTCTTGAAGACGAGCTCGTCTCCGTTTTTGTTCTTGCACTGATCCACGAGCATCTGCTCTAACGGAGATCCTTCAACGAAAGTCAGTTCACGTCTGTCCTCCATCTTTGTTCCCTTGTACTTGCGTGCCTTTGCATGTGAGCCGCTGATACGTTTACCTGTCATCGGGTCTATCGTGATGGTGCGAGCCAGGGCCTGATCCACGAGCACGAACCTTCTTGCAAAGTCCACCTTCTTCACCTGGAGACCGATGGCTTCTGCTGGACGTGCTCCGGTCATAGCCAGGAACAGAAAGATCGGGTAGTAGTCTGAGTGCTTGCCCCTGGTTGCAAACTTACTCATGAACCTATCCGTCCTGATAGCTTCCAGGATGGAGTTGATCTCCTGATCTGTCATAGCTTGGTGAGCCGGGGTTTTTGATCTGGTTTTTTTCTTGGAGGGAACGTAAGTAAGCGGGTTAGAATGGATCTTTTTTTGGTCAACGAGCCAGTCACAGAAGCGCTTGAGGATACCCTTACGGTCGTTGAAGGTTCTTGGCCGGTAGTCTTCCTGCATGAGTCGCTGAGGGATACTGGCGATACTAACATTCCCGCCCCAGCGATCAACCATCTGTGAGGCTCCCAGGTAGAAAGGTTTTGTCATGTCCCTGCCTGTTAGAGCAAAGTAGTTTCTGAGTTCAGCACCGAGGTCCATGATGCAGATCTCCGTGGATGTGAGAGTCATGGAGGGTAGCCTGTCGCCTATTAGAAGCATCTGCTGGTATCTCTTTCTGGTAGTGTCGAGAGATCCTTGTAGCATGTCCAGCTCAATGGTCTTGGCTACCTGATTTTCGGTTGATGGTGACAGTGATCCTTTCTTTGGAAGAGTGATGTAGTAGTAGACACCCTGGCAAGAGTACTTGAACCTTCGGGTGTCTTTGAGCTCTTGGATGGTGACTGACCCCGGAGCTGCTTTTTGCTTAGCCTTTTTCATTTTACTGACTTGGTTTTGTACCCCTTTTTTAGGCCGGCTTTCCCATACCTTCCTGTACCTATCTACCACTTTTTCGTAGGTACGGATAGGTACGGAGGGGTTTTTATGACAAAAAAAAGAGGTCCTTTATGAGGACCCCGTAGACCAAGTAAGTTGTTGAGGGATAGTAAGTTTTGACGGATATTTTTTCTAGTCGGGACGACTGGATTCGAACCAGCGACCCCCACGTCCCGAACGTGGTGCGCTACCGGGCTGCGCTACGTCCCG
>PSRA01000066.1 GCA_003175695.1 Bacteroidota bacterium
TGGCTTCAAAATCGTCATCTCGCTTCATTAAAGAGATATTTGAGCGGCTAAGATAGTAAACAATGGGGATTTGGGGCAAATTTGAGGTGGTGGTCATAGGGATACTTGTTAGTGACGAAATGGTGAGAATTTTTTAGGGAGAATGTGCCAGTAGGTTGCTGGAAATATTTTTCTCACTATTCATTAGGTTATTTGTGAATGGATTTCATTATTGTTTAAGCCATTGAAAAAAAAACTTCTAAAAAAATTTTGAAACCAATCCTGTGCTATTTTTGTGTGGTTTCATAAAAAATGTTTTATCTCAATATCGGCCCCAAACATGAAATGGTCAGAATTCTTCACATCGTCAATCGGCAAGAAATTTATTATGTCTATAACGGGCTTGTCCCTCATTGCTTTCCTGGTGGTGCATGTAGGCGTTAATGCATGCATTTGGGCAAGAGATGGCGGGGACATGTTCAACAAAGCATCTCATTTTTTAGGGACGACGGTTGTCATCCGGATTCTGGAAGTTGGCCTGTTTGCCGGAATTATTCTTCATGTGGTGCAGGGGCTCGTTCTGGAAGTTCAAAACAGAAGCCGAAGAAATGTTGCTTATGCTGTTAAGCTTGGAAATCGCGGAAGCAAGTGGTATAGTCGCAGTATGGGCCTTCTTGGAACGCTCTTGCTGCTATTTTTAATTATGCATCTTTCTCATTTCTGGGTGCCTTCCCGCTTTACAGAATTGCAAACGGTGAACATTGACGGAAAAGATATACCAAATCAATATGCCGATATTGTGAATATTTTCCATAACCCTATTGTCGATGTGCTGTATATCCTCGGCTGTTTGTCACTGTTATATCATCTATTGCATGGATTCCAAAGTGCATTCAGGACTTTGGGTTTGGGGAATAGCCGGTACATGAGTTTGATAAAAATCATTGGATTCTGGTTTTCAATTATTGTATCTCTGGCTTTTATTATGATGCCCATTTCGGTGTACTTTGGTTGGGTGAGTGAGTGACACCGGTCATTGTGAATGCTTGTAAAATAAATTTATACACTCATGCATTTACCTGCTACAACTTCAAATAAAAAATTTCAAATCAAATCATGTTGAATTCAAAAATTCCTGCAGGGCCATTAGAAGAAAAATGGAGTGACTATAAAGGACATGTGCGGCTGGTAAATCCTTCCAACAAGCGCAAGATTGAAATCATTATGGTAGGTACCGGCCTGGCCGGTGCTTCGGCTGCCGCATCTTTAGGGGAACTAGGTTACCAGGTTAAAGCGTTTTGTTTCCAGGATTCTCCAAGAAGGGCTCATAGCATCGCTGCCCAGGGAGGCATCAATGCGGCGAAGAACTACCAGAATGACGGCGACAGTGTGTTTCGCTTGTTTTATGATACGGTTAAGGGCGGTGATTATCGTTCCAGAGAATCTAACGTTCATCGTCTTGCCGAAGTGAGTGCAAATATCATTGATCAATGTGTGGCGCAGGGTGTTCCTTTTGCCAGGGAATATGGTGGTTTGCTCAGTAATCGTTCATTTGGCGGGACGCAGGTTCAGCGGACATTCTATGCAGCTGGTCAGACTGGTCAGCAGCTCCTGATTGGCGCTTACCAGGCCTTAGAAAGACAAGTGACGTTGGGAAATGTTAAGATGTATAATCGCCATGAAATGCAGGAGTTGGTCATTATTGACGGCAAGGCTCGTGGTATCATTACCCGCAATCTAGTTACTGGTGAACTGGAAAGGTTTTTCGGCCATGCGGTTGTGTTATGCACAGGCGGTTATGGGAATGTCTTTTATTTGTCGACGAATGCTATGGGTTGCAATGTAACTGCAGCCTGGAAAGCTCACAAAAAAGGTGCTTATTTCGCGAATCCTTGCTTTACACAAATTCATCCAACCTGCATCCCCGTCTCCGGAGATTATCAGTCCAAACTCACGTTGATGTCAGAGTCGCTTCGCAACGACGGAAGGATCTGGGTACCGAAAGAAAAGAATGACAACAGAAAACCAAAAGACATTCCTGAAGCAGATAGAGATTATTATTTGGAAAGAAGATATCCCGCATTTGGCAACCTCGTTCCCCGCGATGTGGCAAGCCGTGCCGCCAAGGAAAGATGCGATGCCGGTTATGGAGTGGGTACATCCAAGCAGGCGGTTTACCTTGATTATGCGGATGCGATTGAACGTTATGGAAGGATTGAATGCAGTAAAAAAGGGATTGAAAATCCAACGGCAGAACAAATTAATGCCCACGGCAGAGATGTCGTGAAAGAAAAATATGGCAATCTTTTCGATATGTATGAAAAGATCACTGGAGAAAACCCCTACGAAGTTCCAATGCGGATATATCCGGCTGTGCATTATACCATGGGAGGTCTTTGGGTGGACTATGAATTGATGACAACTATCCAGGGATTATACTGCCTGGGCGAAGCCAATTTTAGTGATCATGGCGCCAACCGCCTTGGCGCTTCCGCCCTGATGCAGGGTTTGGCCGATGGATATTTCGTGATTCCTTATACTATTGGAAGTTACCTCGCCGATGATATCAGAACAAAAGCTATCCCGACTGATCACCCCGCATTCGCCGAAGCAGAAAAATCTGTTGCTGACAGGCTACAACAATTGAAGAATATTAAGGGAAATCAGCCCGTGGAAAGCTTTCACAAGCGACTGGGAAAAATTATGTGGGACAAGTGCGGCATGGCACGCAATGAACAGGGTCTTCAGGAAGCAATCCTGGAGATTCAGGCACTCAAGAAGGAATTCTGGAGTGACCTTAAGATTCCAGGTGATATTAAAGAAATGAACCCTGAACTCGATAAAGCATGCCGGGTTGCGGATTTTATTGAGTTAGGAGAATTGATGTGCATAGATGCATTGAATCGCAGGGAGAGCTGTGGAGGGCATTTCCGTGAAGAAATGCAAACAGAGGAAGGTGAAGCAAAGAGGGACGATGCCAATTTCAGTTTTGTTTCCGCCTGGGAATACGAAGGCGAGAATAAATGGGAATTGCACAAAGAAGAACTTGTTTTTGATGTGGCTAAACCAAGTCAGAGAAGTTATAAATAATCAGATTTTATAAATCATTGCATCATTGCGCAAAGTCTACATCCAGGAAAATTTGAATCAACCTAAAACCATATTTCAGGCATGGATCACTATATAATGAATCTGACCCTTAAGGTCTGGCGTCAAAAAAATAATCAAAGCAAAGGAAATTTTGAAACATACGAGGTTCAGGGTATTTCTTCAGAAATGTCCTTTCTTGAAATGATGGATGTGCTCAATGACAGACTAATCAGGGAAGGTAAGGATCCAATTGCTTTTGATCACGACTGCCGGGAAGGTATATGCGGAATGTGTTCTATGTACATCAACGGAAGACCTCACGGTCCCTGGCATGCGAATACAGTCTGCCAATTGCATATGCGGGCATACCATGAGGGCGATGTAATCGTAGTGGAGCCCTGGCGCGCAAAAGCGTTCCCGGTCGTAAAGGATCTCATCGTTGACAGATCGGCATTTGACAGGATCATCCAGGCTGGTGGTTATATCTCCGTAAATACGGGTAATGCAGTTGATGCAAACTCCATTCCCATTGAAAAAGATCATGCCGATGCTTCATTCGCCGCTGCGGCATGCATTGGATGCGGTGCCTGTGTTGCTGCCTGCAAAAATAGCTCCGCCATGCTCTTTGTCTCGGCTAAAGTATCTCATCTTGCCCTGCTGCCACAGGGAGCACCGGAAAGAAAATCGAGAGTGCTGAATATGATTGCCCAGATGGACAAAGAAGGATTTGGAAGTTGTACAAATACCCAGGCTTGTGAATCGGTATGTCCCAAAGAAATTTCGATGGCAAATATTGCCCGCTTGAATAGTGAATTCATCGGTGCAGGATTGAGTGCGGACAAGTAGTTCATAATTTAAATAGTGAAGACGCCCGCCTGAAAATACTTAACAGTGTTTTCAGGCGGGCGTCTCTCTGCGCAATACAGAATCGCTAAAAATTAACTTCATCGATTTTCACGGGTTCATTAAAATTACTGTACCTGATCCATGTGGGTTCAATGACAAAATGAACCAATCCAGGCCAATTGGCTGCCCGATTTCTTCCGTCCGGATAGACTTCATAATAAATTTGCCGGTATTCGTCATCTTCCTTCGAGGTTCCTAACTCTCTTACCTTTCCTTCGTATTGAACAGTTGTTTCATCATTCCAGCCAATGACTAAGGAGACTTCAGCATGAAGGTTCAGGTTGGCGTATTTTCGGGTATACTTTACCGTGTCAAATATGATTTCAAGCTTATTTGAGATGGCAATCCCTATCAAAGCAGACTGGGGCTTGTTTTCTTTGTTTACCGTGCTAAGAACTGCAATTCTATGTTGATGGATATAGTCAAATAGGAATTTGTTATCCATGATGCTGTCATTTTAAGATTTTATTTATGTTATTATTTAAGTCTTCCGCCAGAGGCTCAGGCTAGGCAAATAGGCCGGCCGAAGTGCCATCCGGTGCGGGCAACCAAAGGTAACCCCGTGTTGGCCTGTGGCATTGCTTTAACTGAAATTCAACAACTTGCAGGCTTGGGAATCGGCTCAATTCGTCGTACCTTTGCAAATTCAAAAAATTGAACACCATGCTGAGAGTTAATAACGTGACCCTTTCCTTCGGAAAAAGAGTGCTTTTTGATGAAGTGAACCTGACATTCACCAAAGGGAATTGTTACGGAGTCATTGGGGCAAACGGAGCAGGAAAATCAACCTTTCTCAAGATTTTGTCCGGCGAATTGGAACCGAATAAAGGTTCAGTCGAAATCACACCCGGACTGCGCATGGCCGTTCTCAAACAAAATCATTTTGAGTTCGACGAATCAACAGTGTTGAATACTGTTTTAATGGGCCATAAAAAGCTGTGGCAGATTATGCAGGATCGTGAAACGATCTATTCGAAAGCAGACTTTACTGAAGAAGATGGCATACGTGCGGGAGAACTGGAAGCTGAGTTTGGTGAAATGGGTGGTTACAATGCAGAAAGTGATGCTGCAGCTTTGTTGAGTGACCTGGGTGTGAAAGAAACTTACCATCAGCAACAATTAAAAGAATTACCTGGCCCATTGAAGGTCCGTGTGCTTTTAGCCCAGGCACTTTTTGGAAATCCGGATATTCTCCTGCTGGATGAACCGACTAACGGTCTCGATGTTGAAACCATCAATTGGCTCGAAGAATTCCTGGCCGATTATGAAAATATTGTGATTGTTGTATCGCACGACAGGCATTTTCTGGACGGAGTTTGTACCCATGTTGCGGATGTCGATCGTCAGAAAATTAAAATATTTACAGGAAACTACACTTTCTGGTATGAATCTTCACAATTGATGGCCCGGCAGCTGAACGACAAGAATAAGAAAGTAGAAGAAAAGCGCCAGGCATTACTTGATTTCATCGCACGATTCTCAGCCAATGCATCAAAATCCAAACAAGCTACTTCCAGGAAAAAAGCTTTGGAAAAACTTACGATTGAAGAGATCGAACCTTCGAACAGGCGCTATCCCGGCATCATTTTCCGCCAGCAAAGAGAAGTAGGAAATCAAATCCTGAATGTCTCCAAGCTTTCAAAAACAGCTGAAGATGGCCGCGTGTTATTTTCTGGTGTAGATTTCACCATTAACAAGGGTGACAAGATCGCTCTCGTGAGTAAGGACCATGTTGCTTTGACAAGCTTTTATGAAATCATCACCGGAGGCATGTCGCCGGACAGCGGAAAATTTGAATGGGGGTCTACCATTACGTCAGCTTATTTACCCAATGACAACAGTCAATATTTTCTCGACAAGAATATTAATTTAATGGACTGGCTTCGCCAGTTTGTTCCGCCTCATGTCACGGATGTAGATGAACCATTCCTGCGTGGGTTCCTTGGCAAAATGCTTTTTAGTGGTGATGAAGTCATGAAGAAAGTAGGAGTTCTGAGTGGGGGTGAAAAAGTCCGCTGTATGATCAGCAGGATGATGTTGCAGGATCCAAACGTCGTTTTATTAAATGAACCGACCAATCATCTCGACCTCGAATCGATCCAGGCGTTCAATGAAGGCATGACAAACTTCAAAGGTGTTGTGCTGATCAGCTCCCATGACCACACTTTCTTGCAAACAGTTGCTAATCGCGTTATCGAATTGACACCTATGGGCGCCATCGACAGAGTAATGTCATTTGACGAATATCTCGATGATCCAAGGGTAAAACAACTGAAGGAGGAGATGTATCCGGGCTCAATAGAAAAAATTAGCTTGTAGTATCATCACGCCAAGTAAGTGACGTGCTAGCATTGCGCCTTTGCTTACTTTGCATCTTTGCGTGAAACGCCTACCTTGGTTCTAAATTCTTTCACCATGGGATATACTATTCCTCCCAAAACCCGTATCGGCCATGTTCATCTGAAGGTGGCTGATATTGACCGGGCACTCTCATTTTATCAGGGCTTGCTCGGATTTCAAATCATGCAATGGTATGGCAAAAGTGCCGTCTTCATTTCTGCGGGAGGGTATCATCATCATATTGGATTGAACACCTGGTATAGTAAGAACGGGCCACCCGCATCAAAAAATGCTGCAGGGTTATTTCACACAGCTATTGTATTTTCGGAAAGAAAAGAATTGGCTGCAGCATTGAAGAGGTTGATTGATGCAAAATATCCACTCACCGGTGCCGCAGATCATGGTGTTTCCCAAGCCATATACCTCGATGACCCGGATGGGAATGGTGTCGAACTGTATTGGGACAAACCTCACAAAGAATGGCCATTTGACAAGGATGGCAATCTGGAAATGGTTACAGAGCAACTGGATCTGGTAGATTTGCTCAATGAACTCGATTGAGTGAATCCCCGGCTACCGTCCTAATTTGTAATTCATCCCAAACTGAAAATTGCCTGCATAGCTTCCAAAATTCAATTGCCAAAATGCCGTCACATTTCCTTTAGTAAAGTGCACAGTATTGGAAACATAGAAGGGGCGCTCTCTGCTTAAAGTATATGAATTATAATACGAGTCCACATTAGTTCCCAAGGAAAATTTGTAGCCGAAGGCTGTGCCTCTTCTGCTTCTGGCAATAATTTCTGATGTCATTCCAATAGTACCCGTCCAGTGACTTCGACTGACAATGCCACTAATAGAATCTGGAAAATTCTTCCTGAAATTATAGTAATCACCAAATTCATTTTGCGCAGATCCTTCCAAGCCAAAAACTCTCCATTCACCACCGCCATTTATTGGAATCAAAGCATTACATCCTCCATTGAATCCATAACCAGCAAATAATTTGCTTCCCCTGTTTTCCGGCTGAATGAGATTGCCATTCTGTGAGTAATAGTAACTGCTCGAAATATTATATGATCCAACAGACCCGTTCGCACCGTAAAACAAATGGAAATTACCAAGTGTATGGGCCCGGTGAACTCCCATTCTTACAGCAAAGAGATTGTCAGACCAATCCTGGTTGGCCGAGCCAATTGTAAAGAGCGCATCCAGGTAAGTGGCGGACTTAACCGAATCGGATTGCAAAGGAGCGGCATGATAGGGATTGGAATTAGCATTAGATGAACTCAGATAATAGGCGTGCTCAAGGCATCCTTCGCAAAAAATGAGAACGGCAGCAAGAGAGATAGCAATGATTTTCATAGTCAGTTAGTTAGTTTTTTTCTTGACAACCTGTAATAAAATGCTGCTGCAGCTCAAAAGTTAAAATTTTCCTCAGACGCTTGATAATGCCTTACTTTGAAAAAAATAAGGCCGAAACTAACCTGCAGGCATCCTATAACTGGCTGATTTCGTCCTTATTAATACAATAAAACCCTATTTTAAGCATTTTAAGAAAAACCATTCTTTGACCGCAAAGCTGCTTATACTCATACTGGTTTTGTGT
>PSRA01000131.1 GCA_003175695.1 Bacteroidota bacterium
TGCCCGATAGTATAATGGTAGTACGTCAGATTCTGGCTCTGAATGTTGGGGTTCGAGCCCTCATCGGGCAACTTAGACCATTAGTTAACCACTCCTAGCACAAATTAAACCAGCTAATTATCAATAATTTAGCTGGTTTTTTGTTGATTTCCTCTGAAAGTTCCTTTGGTTGCGCCCGCACATAACTGGAGAAACAAGAAAAATTCGTCAAAGCTCTATTCGATTCGCATTCGGGTAACTATTGATCGAAAGCAAAAATATATCCTTTTTACGTACCGCAAAAAGTCAGAAATGAAGAATGGACAGATAAACCGAACAATTGGATAAAGAGTACTCACCCTTTTGCATTTGAAATCAATAGCACATTGAAAGAATTTAAGTTGGCAGATTTTTTTAGCTCTTAGAAATGATTTGAAAATCAAGCGGAATATTTGACGTGAAGTATCTTTTTATAAAATCCTGAAGCAGCCCTATCTTTTCTTGAACAAAACTAGACAGGAGAGAGACTTATAAGAATGGTGATATTCTGGAAAAGCTTGTATAATTTGCATTTTGCTTGCTGAAAAGTGATCACCTTAGGCACCTCTATTGTTCCTGCCATGTGAACATTCCAAATAATAATGAATGGAATGCCTTGATCAGCGAGTAATTCTTTACAAATATCTGATAGAATTCGATCTGACGCCAACTCTTAGCACTTCAGAATTATGAATTCTTAGTTTATCCTGTATTCAAAATGATGGGTTAGTGAGGTTTGTTCATTTCAGAAAAATGTCCCAAATTTGTAGACATTTGTCCAAATGTATTTTTATGGCAGCATCAGTTGATAAAGTTCAAAAAAAACTGGATAAGGAGATTCGCTCTATTTTTAAAGGCCTTTTAAGCAAGAAAACTTTCCAGCTTGATGAATTGACATTTTCCGCATTCCTGGCCAACAAGCTGTTTGTTATCTACCTGATCCGGGAAGGCGTCCCCTATTCTTTATTTGACATCATACAGGATTATGCACCTTTAAGCGAAATCGAATGGTCAGATATCCTTGACATCTCCACCAAATCCCTGCAGCGATATAAGCAATCCGATAAACAATTCGGACCACTTCAGTCAGAGAAAATTATTGAAATGGCTGAAGTCACCAGCCTTGGCCTGGACGTTTTTGGGAATATGGAGAAATTTAAATTATGGCTCGATACTCCAAACTTTGCTCTGGGAAAGCTTAAGCCGGTTGAGCTTTTGAAAGATTCCTACGGTAAAGAAATGGTAGTGGGTGAACTCACGAGGATTAATTACGGAATACTAGCTTAATGGAAGTTTTCAGATTATCCCGCGAAAAATTTGCTGTGCCTTTATCGGGGATAGGATCAGCATTAAAGGGAGCCAGGTGGAATTCCGTGGGTACAGAATTAGTTTATACTGCAATCAACAGGTCTCTGGCCATGGCAGAAGTCGCCGTTCATTTTACTGCAGCGACTGTTCCTGATGACTATGTTATATTGACAATACACATTCCTGATGATATATCTATCCAGAATCTTCCAGATACGGAGCTTCCTGCAGACTGGAATGCGTTTCCACATTCGGCATCAACGCAGTCAATAGGAGATAAGTTTGTTGCCGAAAACAAGTATTGCATTTTGCGGGTACCCTCTGCCGTTACCAAGGGCGATTCTAATTTGCTCATCAACCCCAGGCATTTGGAATTCGGAAGGATCACTATTGTTGCAAAAGAAAAATTCCCATTCGACAAGAGAATGTTTAAAAGTTAAACTAAGATTCATTCTGCTTCAACTTTCGTCGACAATTTTGAAACTCCCTGATTGATCCGTCCTCCAACCTAGTGGCAGAACAGCACGGCTATTTCACATTCCGGTTTTTGGCGATACTCTTCTTTCAAATCAACTTAGGAAGACCTAACAGAGTTTATGCACGATGCTGATGAAGGCAAGTTTGGTTTATGGGTTGAAAGTATGATTGAAAATTGACTTACACTTTTACGTACACTTCCGTTATAACAAATTGACTTTCAATTTAAATTCGAGCCCTCATCGGGCAACTCAGACCATTAATAACCGTTCCTAACTGGAATTCAACCCGCTGTAGCTCAATACTGTAGCGGGTTCTTCTATTATAGCCACTTTAGCTGATTCCTTCTGTTAGCTATTTGCCATTCGCCATTCGCGAAGACACGAATTATCTAATTATGCTAAAAAATAATTAGTAAGTCTGAACTATATTGAGTTTTGAAACCCTGTCTTGTGACTCCCATTCGACCTTTCAAATTCTCCCGTAAACAGGCCCGGAAAAGGAGATCAGGACAGGATATATTCCGATCAGGGATTAACGAATTATCTTATCAATACAAATGCTCCTTTTCTCGTGACCATTGTCTGTCCGTTCAATTGATACTGGCAGAACCAGACAAATGCATCGGGTTGCACTGCAACGCCATTCCACGTTCCATCCCAGCCCTGGTTCGGAGTTTTAGTATCGAATACTTTTTCACCCCAACGATTAAAGATCTCGAATTTGAAATAAGCTATATCTCCGTACAGGAGTGGCCTGAATATATCATTATGTCCATCACCGTTAGGAGTAAACGCATTGGGAACTATCAAACCCTCCGGGCACTGTCTCGCCGTTAATTGGATGGAATCAGTACCGGTACATTGATTGCTGTCTGTGACCTCAAGCCAATACAGGCCAGCATGCGTAATTGTCAGTGAAGGGCCGGTGGAATGGTCATTCCATAAATAAGATTCAAAGTGCTTTGTTGGTTGAATGATCAGCTTTGAGATTTCGCATATTGTTGTATCGTTTGGTAAGAAGTTGGCCGGACTTTTTGCCAGAGTAGTAATATAAGTTGTGTCGGAGCCTGTGCATCCATTCTGATCTGTTACTGAGACCCAATATTTGCCAGGATCGCCAACAATAATTGTACTGGCGGTGCTTCCATCATTCCATTGATATCGGACGTAGCCCTGGCCGGCGTTCAGTTCTTTAGTAGTTCCAGAGCAAAGCAAGGAATCCTTGTCCAGTGAAATAGAAGGAATTGCGCGTATATCCGTACCCGTGACCATACAGGCCGTTGATTTGATCAAATTCGCAGCCTGGTCCCTCACCATATTATGGAATGTCTGGCGAAAAGCATTGGTTCCAATTGAATCGAAAATTACCTGTGATTGTTTCATAAGGTATGGCAAGAGAAAAGTGGCAATGGTGTCTTTCCCATTGCAGATGGTGGAACTATCTGTGTCCCCTAACCGAAAAAATTCCAGCCCTCCCTTTGAAAGAGCGCTATCCCAATAAGATTGAATAGCCAAAGTTTGATCAGGAGCATAAGAAATAAAATTGCTCACTGCTTCAGTGGCCCGGTTAGGTTCATGGAATATTCTCTCTTTCACAACACGTCCGTTCTGGATGCTTCCGTAGACAATTGCTTCATTATAAAGTTGGTTATTTTCGAAAAAGCGCGTATAGTCAATTCTTCCGTTGGCTTGTTGGGTCGTTATCGTGTTGTAATAATTGCTTGCGTGTCGTGAACTTAGCATGATTCCATCCGTGAAATCAAAGTCCTGGTTAAAATTGGCGATTATAGAATGATTGACTGTATCCACTTTCACAGCGAAACTTCCCTGGAGGTCTGCACGAGTCGCGCCATGAACTGAGATTTGTCCATTATCCAAGAGTGCGATTGCCGTGTTCGAATATCCAAATGAATTGAATGAAGATTCCAGGCCATAATCAGCGGTCCAACCTTTTGTGGAAATATTCGCGCCATTGTCGGGATTTATTTTCATGCACCAAAGTATATTCTTATCAACCGCTTCCTGGAGTAGCAGGGGGCCGACACTACCAATGAATATAAGTTGATTATTCAGGAAAACCAGTCCATAAGCGACAGCTATAGCGCTACCAAAGTTTTGGTCCCAAACAACACTTCCTTTCGCATCCAGTTTTAATATAAATGCGTATTTGGGCGCTTCAAATATTTTGAGGTCACCGCACAAATAAATATTGCTATGATCATCCTCCACTATCCCTGCAATTTCTGTTGCACCGGTGATAGGATTTGTCCAGATCTCGCTTTCATAAGAATTGCCCCATATGAGCGACCCGTTTTTATCGAGTTTCCAAATGGCGAGGTCCCTTCGGTCATCCGTTCCCGGAACACCTATTTGGCCAGTCATCAATAAATCGCCGTCGTTTAGTTCTTTGATCCTGGTAGCGCTCCACCATTTGCTTGGATAATTGCCTGCATTTACATATTGTTTGCTCCAAAGGATATTTCCTTGCGGAGTGCATTTAATCAGATAAGGCGTATAATGAGAAATCCCGGCATCCGGATAATAGTAACCAGGTATCAGGAGATTTCCGTCCCGGGTTTTAGTAATATAATTTGCATTGATTGCCAGGCTGTCTTCAAGGAGCAGTAGCCTTCTGCTTGTGTCGACACATACAAAGGGTGTTTGAGCATAACATAAATCATCATTGATCAAAAAGAAAAGAACCAGGAGGAACTGAACCCAATGGATAATTTGATCATTTCGACTAATCACAAACAGCCAATGATCTTTATGTTATGTAATTTAAGAAAGTTTATGAGGATAAAAAGAGGAGGTTTTTTATGAAGCATGTTGCAGCTTTCATCAAAAAATGGTTTACGAATACAACTGGTGCCTGATTTGAAAGTAATTTTAATTCGTCACGCGGGGAAACCTCCGATAGGGGATAACCTGAACTGCCAGGGCTTTAACCGGTCTGTTAAGTTACCCGCAGTCCTCAGGGAACGTTACGGAGTGCCGGATCATGTTTATGTTCCATCGATTGGGGGAGGAGAGTCCACTAAAAATTCCGGGATGTTTCAGACGGTTCTTCCGTTTGCTATCAAGTATAATCTGGCTGTCAACAGCCGGTTTAACGTACATGATGCAACGGGATTAGCGGGCGATATTTTTTAAAAAAAGGACTGTGTTAGTAGTATGCCAACACTCGGCAATTCGCACCATCGCCCAGGCTCTTGGAGTCAACAAAGCGCCCAAATGGGCTGGCGATGATTATGATAGCGTCTGGATCATTAATTTTTCTGATTCTAAACCTACATTGCAAACCTGAATGCTTCCGCTTCCTGCGCGTTTTGATGGAATGAACGGAGTACTCGTCGAAAGATAGAAAAAAATCAAAAAGCATTTACTAGTTAATGCCTGTTGTTTTTTGAAAAATGTGCTACAGTTTGTTTACGCTTTGTGGACACACTTTCTATCTTTGAAATAGGATCCCCACTTTTTAAAGTTATTCATAACTGTTAGATAGGAAACGACAATATTATTCTGTATACATTTCTCAAAAAATAAGAAAAGAAGAATTGATTGATAAACCAAACAGTGGGTAAAAAAACAGCCATCCTTTTGCATTCGAAATAAATAAGACGATCAAAGAAAAATTGGACATGCTCCATGGCCTGACTAAAATATTCTATGCGGTTGATAACCTCCTTACTTTTCCAATCGTTTTTACTTACCGGACTAATGCCGGGATATTCTTGGCCTGGCCATTCACCAAATCGTATCATTTTCCCTATTTTGAACAAAAAAGAAAATTATAATTTGCTTTTTATTTATTTTCCCTAAACTATTATTATCCAAATCTTCGGTTTTATATTGAAAAGCAAATTATAATTTGCTTTTTTCAAGAATTGTAGAAATATTCTTAAATTTGTATTCAAAAGCAAACTATAATGCGCAATGAAATCATCGCTATCGGTGAGGTTTTGAAGAATCGCCGTGAGCTACTTAGCCTGCTTCAGCCGGACCTGGCTTCCATTTCAGGAGTTAATCGCAGAACCATCCAATTAATCGAACAGGGAAAAGGCAACCCGTCTTTAGAAACACTGATGAAAATTTGTAATCCCCTTGGTCTGAACATTCGGCTTGTGCTTAAACAAACCGGGCAGGAAAATTAAAATCATTCGGTCAAAAATAGCTGATTAATGCCATCAATGAATAAAATATCTGCCATCGTGAAGTATAATAGCAAACCAGCCGGAATTCTGTCAAAAGAAGACGGTATATACCGCTTCACTTACAATGAAACATATTTGCGCGAAGCCGGAAACAGACCGATTAGCATAACCATGCCGCTTCGGAAAGAACCCTATCAAACTGAAACGCTCTTTCCCGTCTTCATAAACATGCTAAGCGAAGGGGCTAACAAAAAAAATCAATCAAGAATGCTGAAAATCGACGAGAATGATCATTTCAGTTTCCTGCTCGCGACCGCCAAATTTGACAGCATTGGACCGCTAACAATTGAACGAATTAATGAGCCTGCCTGAAATCAAATATTGTCCCTCGACACTGCAACCTGGTTTCAATACGTACAGCCCTCCGGCTAAACTGATTTTGTTCGGCAATAGAACAAAAACTGTGAGCCATATTTTGCCATTTGGGCCACCAGGGAAGAATCCCGAAATGACACGCGAGTATAATGAAAAAAGAAAAACTATTAGTATCAGCGGCGCGCAGGAAAAATATAGCCTGG
The DNA here is from genome assembly GCA_003175695.1 of Bacteroidota bacterium. Lineage (GTDB taxonomy): Bacteria > Bacteroidota > Bacteroidia > Chitinophagales > Chitinophagaceae > Puia. Next base: position 6,538 of record PSRA01000131.1, read on the forward strand.
CGCAAATAAGAAATGAATTGAAACTGACCTCCGAAAGAGGAAGTCATATTCTAAAACCCGTTCCACCGGAACGATCGGAAAGGATTGAAGATATGCCGGCGAATGAACACGTAACAATGCAAATAGCTCGTCAAATATTTAAGATTAAAACGGCGGCCTGCGGAATGATTTTTTTTGACGATGGTTCGCCTGCTTATATCACGAGGCGCTTTGATTACAAAAAAGACGGGACAAAATATCAGATAGAAGATTTTGCCACTTTAATGGGAAAAACAGAAGAAAGAGAAGGCTACGGTTTTAAATACAATGCATCTTACGAGGACATTGCAAGGATGATAATAAAGTATGTTCCCGCCGCGATCGTGGAGTTAATCAATTTCTTCAGGATGGTTGTATTCAATTACCTCTTTGCTAACGGCGACGCCCATCTAAAGAATTTTTCACTGATGGAAAGCGACCAGGGAGATTATCTCCTATCGCCTGCCTATGACTTAATATGTACCGCACTCCATATCGATGACGGGAACCTTGCACTGCACGGCGGATTGTACGAGGGTGACTTTAACGAACGCTCATTTCAAAAATACGGAGTTTGCACCTGGCGGACTTTTATGCTATTCGCAGAAAAAATAGGACTTCATAGTGCTTTTGCTGAGAAAATTATTTACCGCGCAATTAATTCAGTGATGGAAGCAGAATATATGATCGATCGAAGCTTTCTCAGCAGCGAATCAAAAGAAAAATATAAGGAGATTCTGAAAGAAAGACTAAAGCGTCTAAAGATGGATTGACTTTGCAACAACACAAAAGCCTACTTTGAAGTGAATATCCGCCATGTCATTGAACCGGAGACCTGACGGACTTCCGGCTTCTCTTTATAAACGGCAAAACAAAAGATAATTGGATCAAGATTGGAAAATTTTCCTTCTGAGAATGGAAATATTTCACTACATTTATCAAAATGATTTCTATGCCGGTTTCAGCGACTGTAACTAGTTCACTTAAGGAGAAATTTGATAACCTGGATCTGAAAAGTACTTTTGCCATTGTTTTTTCTGCCAGGAAACGAGTTAAACCAAAGGTGTTCTATGATTTTGCTGATTTCATAAAAATGCCAGAGAAAGACCTTGCAACTTTGCTGAATCTTTCTGCGCGGACCATCAATAACTATAAGAAGTCGCACAGGCTTCTTGAACCGGTTTACAGCGAGCACCTCTTAAAACTGATTGCCCTTTACCTAAAAGGAGAAGAAATATTCGGTAATGTGGGTGAATTTAATTACTGGCTTCAGAAACCCTTCTGGAATTCAAAAAAGAACGAAAGGCCTCTGGACTGGCTCATTACTCCAGGAGGAGTCGACCTGGTAGGTGAAGAACTTGACCGGCTTGCACATTCATATCCCGCCTAATCTTTTGACATGCTTGCTTACCGGATCACATTAAAAAAATATAGCAGGAAATTGTTTGCTTCGGCCATCGCTGGGCGGTGGAACGGCGCAGGCAGAGAAGTCATTTATTGTGCAGAGTCTATTCCACTCGCCTTTCTTGAAAACATGGTTCGCAGGCAGGGTGCAGGATTCAACAGGGATTTTAAAATTATGATCATTGAGATACCTGATGATTTGCAAATAGAGGTTGTGCGCACAGAGGATTTGCCTGACGGGTGGCGAGACTTCATGGATTATTCAAAATGCCAGGCAATCGGTAATGCATGGTACGTCAGAAACGCCACACCTGTGTTGAAGGTTCCTTCCGCAGTCCTTCCTGAGTCTTCTTATTACGTAATCAATGCTGAGCGTCCGGATTCTAAGAAGATAAAACTGATCAATACCACTGATCTTGTTCCTGACGAAAGAATCGAGGACATATTGAAGAATTACAGAAAAGCATGAGTGTAGAGGCAGGTCTCCAGACAATCATCCACTGCTTCATGAAACGAATCCTCTAATTTCTTGACCGTCTCGCCCACATAAGACCTTATCTTATTTCTTTCGACTATTGGAAGTGTTAACATGTATTCTCTGTCGTTGGACAGTTTTAAAAATGCTTCTTTGCTACCCAATACCTGAGTTACGTAGAAAAAGACATTGCCGAATTCGCCCTGTTTGTATCCGTTATGAACATGCGCAGAACACTATTGTTAATAGATTTCGTCTAAAAGGCGGGTGGGGCCATGTCAGTCATATCCGTGTTTTTACGGATACAGTCTGTTCGAATTTGAATTAAATTAGGAGCCATTTTTTATGCTAAATCGCCCGCCATGTTCTTCCAGAAAGTTGTCAAGGGGATTTCAGGACTTTCCGATGCTGACGTGGAGGGGATGATCAACGGTAATGGGATTATTTGCAACTGGTGGCGCAAAAAGGGACCGATCTACAACAAGGAGATTTTGGAAGTACTTAATCACCGAATGGTTGATCAACAAATAGTTCAGGAGAATTATGAGCAGATAAAGCAGGATATTCAAAACTTCGTCTATTCTGAAATGAAGAGAATTTTGAATGATCCTGCTTTAAGCCACTGCATTTTCCAAAATCAGTAACGCCTATAAGGCAAGCTTGCCGAAATTGGATCCTTTGAGTTCAACTTTCGCGGAGTCAAAAAGACTTTTGGTAATTTTATTTTTCTTGTCAATCTGAACCTGGTAAAACTCAAAATTTATTTCTGCTTTTGTGATGGTTGCTAACATATATCCATTGCCATCTAGGTTTTTTCCAACTTCGACATCAGGCGGGATAGGTTTGCTGAGCGATTTTTTATTTGAAACCACTGGATCGGCATTGTGCCCACTATTCCCCACTATAAGGAATGGTACATTAATCTTGGTTCCATTGCAGGTCACCTTACGCTCAAAATGCTGGTAATTGTGAGCATGACCAGATACATAAGCATCAGGCAATATTCCTGCAGCCTTGACGCATTCGTCGATATCCCCAAGCATTTCAGTACTTGATTCGTGACCCGCAGCACTGTAAGGAGGATGATGGACCGAGATAATAAGTGCTTTATGATATTTATCTGATGACTTTCTTTGCGAGGCAATTTTTTTCAGCGTGTTACCAAGCCATTTTTTTTGAGACCCATCATTTTGAGTTACTATAAAGCCTGGTCCTTCGGACACATTCGAATAAAGTCCAATAATATCAGCAAAAGGAGTTTGTAGCCACCAGTAAACGCCAGGCTGTGCTACCATCTGGCGATAAATTGTTGTTGCTGCATTTTTCGGAACTTGCGCCTTGGGTTTACAGAAATTATCAATGAAAGCGGCAAGGGAAAATTTCTGGCCGGTGGATGCTTGATTTTTTTGATTGTACTTGAACATTTCTCCATCATGATTGCCGGGAATCGCAATGATCTTTCCTGGATATTTCTTGTAGGGCTCATAGAATTGCTGGTGATAGCCTTCCGTCGTATTATTATAATAGATGACATCGCCGAGATGAAGGAGAAACGAAGGAGACTTGGTGTGATCCGTGATATTATAATCCTCAGTCATAATATCTGCAATTGGCTGCTGCATTCCGTGTACCGGATCTCCGGTATCTCCAGCCAGATGAAAGCACATTGTGCCAGCCTGTGCGATTTCTTTGGCTGAGTTGGCGCCGACAATATCATCGAGTGTCATCTGTAGTGAATTATTGCCATATTTCGGAATTGGCTGCAGATTTTTTTCAATGTATTGTGTCATGCGGGTTGCGCCATCAAATTTTTTTGTGCGCTCCGCCGGGGGCGTTGTGGTGAAAAACGGATGGGCAAACCTGGTGATGGGTGTGCTTGAGTCGACTGTCTTTTTTGCTACGGTTTTTTTCTTAGCCATATGATTGGTGTTGGTTAAAAGGATTGGGGTCAAAATGCACAAAATGTTTGACCGGGGGGTAAGGAAAAAGCCGGGATGTTTTTAAAGAAGTTAGGAGTTGAAAACTATCTATTGAAATTCAGAGTGCGAAAATTCTTGTGTCATCAAATAATAAAAAACCGCAATCGATGAAGATACTACTATTTACAGCGGAATGGGAATAGGTGTTTTAACGGATATGAGTAAGTGCTTCTATTCCCGAGGCTAATGTTTTCACTTATCTGAAATTGATCAGAATTATCAAGAAATATTTATAACAAGCTTGGCAGGACCCATTTCACAAATCTTTATATCCGCTTTGGTGCCGACCGTCTCACCGTATCAAAAATGCTCTGCCAAGAAAGAGCAGAAACAACAAAAGCTGATTTTGAAGTGAATATCCGCCATGTCATTGAAGGAACAAAAATGTTGATTTTACTTCTTTGATGATTTGAACGCTGTGCGATCAATTCCCATCAATCCTGTTCGAGAAAATTCTGAAATATTCAGCACTAGCTTCCACTTAAAATTCTGCCATTTGCTCATCCGTATTTTAACGGTAATTGATTGATAGACGCGCCGGTTTTCTTACATTCAGTTTGTTTACCATTAAACCTTAACATATGAAATGGAAATGCCTGGTTCTCGGCGGTGGCGGACCCGTCGGTGAATTTCAGATCGGAGCCATTCAGGCCATTGCCCGACAATATGATTCTTTCGATCTTTATATCGGTGTTGGTTGCGGATCACTCAACAGTGCTGCCCTTGCCCAATTCAATTCTCTCACCGAGGGGTCCCAGATTCTGACTTCAATCTGGGATGGCATCAAGCACACAAAAGATATTTTCAGTGTTCCTTTCGCCGGAGGGGAGTTGGCAGCTCTGGCTGCACTCGTCTCTGATGCCGGCTGGGCAAGAGATAGTATTTATGGCTACGCCAAACTTACTGAACAGATTAAAAAAAATATTGACTGGAACCGCATTAAGGATAAGACAAACTGGGCCACGGAAATCACATCACTCAACGATGGTCAGCGCTACACCGTTACCAACAATAAAAAATTGTTGGACGGAGATACCAATCCTCTTCGCACTGTCCGGCTCTCGCTGGATCCCCGGGATCCTTTTTTTATCGGCACACATATTTATGAATTGATGACTGCCGGCGGCTGCACGCCCCTGATGCTTCCTCCTGTTGATCTCTTTAATCACCGCTTTGTTGAAGGAGGTGTTCGTAACTGCACCCCTTTTCCGCTGGCAGTAAAAGCATTTGAGGTGGCAATGTCTGCGGGCTACGATGAAGCTGAATTCATCGTGGTGGGCAATTATGTCAATGAGCCAAGCCGGGAAACGTTTGACCAGCTTGATAGTGGTATGGAGATCATTGGCCGGACGATTAAGATGATGACGATTCAGATAGCACAGGATGAAATTTTTTACGGTAAAAGCATGCTTGAAAAAATGGGCGTAAAAAATACTGTGATCGTCATTGAGCCGACGGTTGACTACAGACTGAGTCCGTTTAATTTCAATGATATGAACACGAGGCTTCAAATCAGAAATCATGGAGTGAACAGGGCTAACGTCCTGCTGCCTCCGCCACCAGCAAAGCCGGCAGCGATGATGGCCGAAAATATGATCAGCCTGAATGTCGATATGGACCAGTTGCTCGATCAGCTTAGCAGTGATCCGGATAATGAAGTGATATCAGACAGAATAGTAGGTCTTGCACTTTCTGGCCAGGTTCCGAAAGCGATGGCGGCAAATCAAATGATTTCACGAACGCCGATGGCAGCAGCCTATGTAAAAACGGCTCCTCATGCGGACGCAAAACATCCGGCCAATCTCGGGGAGCTGATGGATCTGATGACGACGGCCGCTGCCACAGGTAAGAAGATAAAAGCGGTAGGAGCAGGATTTGCTTTTGATGATATCGACGAGACAACGGGCGTGCAGATTCAGCTTGACAAGTTAAGTAACATGTGGACTCCCGATCCTTCCATTTTAAAGGATCCAGCTTCTGCTCCTGTCCTGTTGGAATTTGAATCCGGAAGCACGATTGATCAGCTGAATAAATTTTTGTGGGATCGAGGCCTCGCACTGGTCAATCAAACCGGTTATGAGGGACTCTCGTATGTGGGTGCTGGGAGCTGCGGCGGGCACGGATCCGGAATCAGGATCGGCCCACTGGCGGACGCCATCTGCGCGATCAATATTTTGCATTTTGACAAAACGGGTAAACTGGTTCACAGCAGGATTGAAGCTGCCAATGGAATTTCTGACCGTGCATCTTTTGAGAAACTCTATCCGCAGATCGAGCTCATCCAGGATGATGATAGTTTTAATGCATGTAAAGTTTCTGTCGGACTCATGGGAATTATTTATTCAGTGACCACAAAGACCCAGCCCAGATTTTACCTCGAAGAAACAAGGATCATTGTCAAGTGGAGTGACCTGAAGCAGCAGCTGACTGCCAAACTTGCTGATGAAGGGATTCATAGCATTCATATCTGGTTCAATCCTTATCCACTAAAGGGAGATATTTATTGTGTCTTAAGTGAATACCGGCGCGTGGAGAACAGAGCGAATATTGGTAACCGTGGTCTTGGTGTTACATTCGGCCTGGTACCAACGCTTGCGCCTCTCATTCTCTGGGTGATGGAGCATTTCTCAAAAAATCTTGCTGCTATTATGAATAGTACGCTCAAGGCAACAGTCAACAAATATCCGTACGTAATGCCCTGCACGGAGGCGCTGAATTTTGGCACGCCGAATCTGGTAAGTGTGGACGCCACGAATTGTGGTATTCCCGCAGAATCTGCCATTGAAGTCGCGGGAAAACTTTTTGAATTTGCTGCGAGGCGCTACCAGGAGGGTAAATTCATCACTTCTCCAATAGGTTTCCGGTTTGTTGCTGCGTCAGATGCCCTCTTTGCACCACAATCCGGCAGAGCGACCTGCATGATCGAGATGCCTTTGATCAAACCCACTCCTGGCGCCCAGGATACTATCGATCAGTTCCTCCAAACGCTGATCAAAGATTATCATGGCCGTCCGCACTGGGGTCAGCGGTTAAATAAGAATGTAAATCCCGGAAATATAGGCACGATGTACCCGAAGCTTCAGACATTTGAGCGGATTTTCAACCAGTTCAACAACAGCGGGATTTTCCATAACGAGTTCTCGGACAAAATCGGGCTCGGGGCTTAGCTATTTAAAATATCACTTATGTCAACCTGTTATTTCACTATTCAGTTCGCCGGCTCCACAGTTGATTTTTACCGCAAAATAAAAAAGGCGATTGAAGAAAATAATGGAAGCGTCACCGGCGATTCTTCTTCCGGGACATTTGCGATTCCTGTTCTGGGGAGCACCGTTGCCGGGAGTTGTGCAATTACCGGTCAATCTCTGATGATAACGATCACAAAAAAACCAGTTGTCATTTCATGTTCACTCATTGAAAAATATGTCCGCGGCCAAATTGCACCTCCAGCGTTGCCAGAAGGAGACGCCGAACTGAAATCTGAAATTGAAAATAAATCGACAGGATCAACGCATCGAAAACACAAAACAAAAAAGGGTCACGGATCGCTGGAATAGCTTTTCCTTAAGCCGCTTTTTCAATTCTTTAGATTGGGCATGATTCTTCCCAATTCGTATTTGCGGTCAACTCCGTTTTCGAGCTGGTCAAAATAGGGTTTCATCTTTCCGACGAGGATTTGATCGTTAACCAGGGACGGCTGCTTCTCAATCAGCCTGCCCAGCGCCTGGATGCCCCAGTACTGGCCGAAGGCGGTGGTGTCGGAGACGATCGCGTCGGCAAGTTTATTGACGTATTGCGGATCGGGGTTGGTTAACAGCCATGCATATGCACTTAATCTTTTTCCGTTGTCAGTATCTTTGAGGCGACCAACCACATCAAAATTCCCAATGGCCGGAACTGCAGCTGTCATATTTTTGAATATCTCCGTCATCTTGCGCGTTCTCAATGTCCCTGAGCCAAGTGAGTTTCTGATTTCATTATAACTTTCTGCGAGACGGTCGACCTCTGGTTCCTGCATCGCGGGGTCCTGCGAGGGGGCTGCGGGTTTGATCAGCGCGTACTCAGCCTTTTGCAATGCGCTCTGCGCTGCACCTGCTGCCTCCTGCGCTTTCTGTACAAAGCCCTGGATCGCCCGCTGATCTGCCCTTGAGAATGCACCGGCCAGGTATAGCCTCGTGGTAATATATCCGAACAGGAATCCAAGGATGGTATAGCAGATGATAGTTCCGTATGAAAATGCCAGCGCCTCAGCCGATGGCGCTGACGACGCGCTGAGTCCTACTGCCAGTTTTTTTGCTACCCGCGAAACAAGCGGTGGCACCTCTTTCAGGTTTACAAGGCCCAGGCCGACGATAATTTTTGTCAGCCAGTCAGAAATTTCGGTAAGATTCGTATTCACCTGCTGCCTGTAAGCGGGCGCCGCCGCGGCTCCTGCGTCAGTTGCGGCAACTCCGGTGCTCTGCAGGATCTTGGGTATGCCGAATAAAAAGCCTATGGCCGTTCCAGTTAGTAGGCAGGCGAGCATCCAGATCAGGATCGCAGCTTTCCCGGAAAGTGACGCACCGAAAAGCAGCACAATAATGAATCCAAAAACGAGAATGAGGATAGCTACCCAATTAATCACGCCGGAAGATTTTTCGTCCGGCTCCTTGGGTTTGGGAAGAAGGTTTGCAAGTGGCATATGCCGGAGGTTTAATATAAAGAAGGTAAACTTTTTTCCCGTTTCTTTTCAAATCCCCGTTAAAATACGGAGGAGAGCGACGAAGATGAATTGATACCTTAGTAGTTTGTTTGCCCCGAAGATTACCTACGACCTCAAAATTAGTATGCCCCAAAGAGAATTTCTCTCACCCTAAAACATTATTTATGCAAACCGCTTTATTGCAGGGGACAGCCAAGCAAAGACCCCCTGTTCACAAATCCCAGGCTCATCCTGGTGTTCATCCTCTGTCGCCTCTATCCCACGCAACGCAGCGCTTCCAGCCATTACCGGCTCCCATCAAAGATCCGCCCTACCATTACGATCTCACTACGGCAATACCCGATATTGAAAAAGCTGCCGCGCTCATTTTTCACACGGTGGGGGACACTGGTGGAATAAAAAACGGTTCCTTTCAGGCTGCCGTCGCGGGAGCCATGAAAGCAGATCTTAACCTGCCGGCAAATCAGAAGCCCGCATTTTTTTATCACCTTGGCGACGTTGTTTATTACAATGGCCAGACGGATGATTACTATGACCAGTTCTATGATCCTTACGATCATTATAACGCTCCCATTTTTTCAATACCTGGTAACCATGACGGCGACCCCATTGATTCCTCACAAACTTCCCTTGATGGTTGGGTTCGATATTTTATGACACAAAATCCGCAGGTTGATCCTCTTTCGAAAGACGCGCCGCGCGTTACCATGTCGCAGCCTTATGTTTATTTCACACTGGAATGTCCTTTTGCAACGGTAGTTGGTCTATACACAAATGTTCCGGAGCATGGCTCAATAGATTCCCAGCAACAACAGTGGCTCACTAACGAACTTGCGACAGCCCCCGATGGCAAAGCACTCATTGTTTGTCTTCACCATCCCATTTATTCTTTTGACGATCATCACAGCGGAAGCCCCAATATGGCAGACGTCCTGCAAAATGCCATCAATGATTCGAGGCGTATACCTAACATCGTTCTAACTGCACACGTTCACAATTATCAGCATATCGAAAAGAAAATCGGCGATAGTACGATTCCCTTTATAGTTGCAGGTAATGGCGGATATTATCACATGCATAACCTGAACTCTCCTGAAGGCACAACCGATGCCTCGACAGGCGCCAAGCTGATAAAGGCAAATGACAAATTGCATGGCTACCTTACTCTCAAAGTAGATGGCAGGCATGTATCCGGCACCTCTTTCCTGGTGGATAATGGCTCCGGAAATACCAGCCAGTTTGAACAGTTCCAGTATCCCGCAGGGGCACTTCGCCTGGCTCAGGGGGCGACAGCCGCCTTGTAGAGACTCCCATTTTTAGTCACCATCAAATACACCACAAATGCAAACGAAAGTGAAATCACCCAAAGTACTGATCCCGACAAAACCCTGCGCAATCAGGTTGCTGCCAAAAGAACAATGGGCAAATGCAGCGACAAAAGCAGCGAAGATTTTTCCAGGTAATGCGCCCGCTCTTCAGCAGCTGAAGATGATGCATCCTGACGTAGTGATGCCACCGGAACATATCGTGGCACTTACAACAAAATACTGGAGTGCAGGTAAAGTAAGCCTGACGGTTGGTTTTCTTGACAACCCGCCTGCTGATTTGCGAAAGCGAATTCTTTCACACATGAATGCCTGGGCCGACTACGGCGACATATCATTTGTCGAGACCAGCACAGATCCACAAGTGAGGATCGCGCGCGTCAATACAGGAGACATGGCGGGGTACTGGTCCTATCTCGGAACCGATATTCTCAGCATTGATCCATCCCAGCCCACGCTGAACCTGGATAGTTTTACGATGAACACCCAGGATTCTGAGTTTTATCGTGTCGTTCGGCATGAAACCGGGCACACACTTGGTTTTCCGCATGAGCATATGCGTGAAGAAATAGTAAATAGGATTGATCCCGATAAAGCCAAAGCATATTTTCTGCAAAATGATGGATGGGGACCGCAGGAGGTCGTCAATCAGGTGTTGACTCCCCTTGATCAGTCAGCATTGATCATTGGCTCTCCGCCTGACCCGAATTCCATCATGTGCTACTGGCTTCCGGCAGAAATCATGAAAGACAGTGTTGCTGTGGCCGGGGGCACAGATATTGATCAGTCAGACGGAGATTTTGCTGCGAGACTTTATCCAAAGGCGACGGCTCCAAGCTCACCAGCGAGTGCTCCAAAAAAATCAGTTAAGAAAATTGCAATAAAGCCGAGCAAAAGAGGACCAAAGAAAAAACTGAAGAAAAGATCACGTGCGCTATCTCGTTAGAAGCTTGCCTTATCCTCATTAGAGTTCCCGTTGCAGATTCATTTTTAATCAGGCTCTCATCTTTTCAGTTACAGGAAGAGGTGGGAGCCTTTTTATTAATACTATAGCCAGTAATCATGTCCGGAATATCAATTTCCATTTCACTGATGATGTCTGATATTTTTTGTCACGTGATGTGAAAGAACGTATGATTGGCGCTCAACAAACCAATCGTTCAAATCCTGTCCCTCCCGAAAAGATTTACTAAAATCTTTATATTTCCTTTCATCCCATTGAAGAGCCTGGCGGGTACACTTCATTCCTTGCTTATCGCGATCCAGGTAGAGATTTACTCTTTGGTGTTTATCCATCAGGTCTTTTACCTGGTGAAAAAAAGAAAGGGAATTAAGCACCAAAAAGTTTTTTGTTAACGCTTTAAGATCATTTTTGTGTAGTGCATTGAAAGAGAGGAAATCAAAAAAACCTTCAAACACCGTGACTTCAGGGCTTGCTTTGTCATAAAATGTGCTGGCTTTGGGCGAGTTGCTTCCTTTAAAATTTTCATTTCTTAACTCAAATCCTCCTTTATCATTTCGGAAGCCGATAGCAGTAGATTTTTTTCCGTACATTTCAAAGTCTATCTCCCGACAAAACTGCTGGGCAATTCCCAGCGGAATACATCTTTTTTGAAGGTATAGTAGCAGTGAAGGATTGGTAAGTGGTCGCTGCTCCAGGATAAGGATTTTGCCAGCGTCGGGCTGGTTCTTTTCACCAGCAATCGATGGCTGGTGAAAAGAAAAATGATGGGACATTGGTGTTTGTGATAATTTTTCGAGCAGTTCATTTACTGAGCATTTGAAATATCTCGTGCCAAAATCAATTAGATCTCCTCCCTTTCCTTCTCCGAAATCAAACCAGATATTCCTGGCCCTGTTAACCTTAAAAGATGCTGTTTTTTCATCTCGTAACGGCGAACAATACCAATAATCCTGGCTTCTAATCTTTTTTGGCGTATAACCTAATGAGCCCAGATATTCGACCAGATCAATTCCCCTGGCCTCCTTGCATGACAACTTATTCAAATATTTCTCAGTTTGGCTTTTTACGATTTCATATCTACAAAATATACCAGGCTTCCCAACTTTGGATGGTAGGAGGGCAGGTAACGGATATAGCCGAACGCAACCAATTCGCGCATGCATTTGTGGTAAGTCGTAATAGAGCGAATATGCGAAACCCGCATGAGTTCTCTTCGCGTCACAGGGAACGGATTAGCTCCATGCGCTTTTTCAAAGAAATGAACAAGCGCTGCATATATACTGATATGCGAAGCGGAAACTTTGTCCCTGGTAGCCGCCGTTTCCAAAAATGTTTTTAGTAATCGCGCGCTCTCCATTCATTAAGCCAATTCTCCAGGCTCTCCGCTTAGCAAAATTCAATGACGCATTCCACGAAGTACTCCTAGGACAGTGTCTGACTCTGTTTCCTCGTCAGCTTTTGCTTTTGAGAGCCTGCTTCACCATCTTCACCTTTCAACGCCTGCCTCTTAGAATGTTTTTTCTTTTTTATTTCTTCCACAGGGGTTTCACGCGCTACCGCCTGCCGCTCAGTTTTTTTTTCAGACTGTTTTTCTGGAGATGATAATTTTTCAGAATGCACATTGACCCGCAGCATATCCGAATTATAAACAGTAATCGATTTATATTTCGGATTTGCTTCAATGAACATTTTATTTTCTTTCCCTTCCTGCACCATGGTGACCTGGTGGCGGTTCCCTCTTTCGAGCGAGCGTACCAGTGACTGAGCGGTCTCCGCTTTTTCGAGCTCACGAATCGGATATTTCGCCAGCGTTTGGCGGAGATCATAGCCATAATTCTGGTGGTACTGCTGAAATTTGAAATTTCCGTTCTCTTCCGTTTGTTTGAAATCAAGCTGGAGCCAGGCATTGTATTTCTCCCCTTCCTTCGGCGTCATTTCCTTGTGGACAGCTCGGCCATGCATGAGATTGTAGGCTTCTTTCAGCGTGATGTTATTTTCACGACCGACGCGGAAGGTTTGCGCCAGGGATTCGTCGCCTTTTTCATTTTTGATCATGAGCTGGTAGCGGTTGAAAAAGTACATGTCGCTCTGGGCGGATTTTGAAAATTGGAGTGCTGCTTCGACTTTGTCGCTGCCAATGGATGCGTGGTGATGCAGCGTGAATTCCGGCAGTTGCAATTGTAGTTTTTCCAAGAGGGCACGCTGTATTTCTTCTCCGAATCCGGTGAATTTTAGCTGGCGGCTGAGATAGTCAAAATTTTGTTCGTTCATAAAATTTGTTTTGAGATGTGATTAATAATTTTTGCATGTTGCGGGTCAGTGTAATAGCGTACGGCCTTTCAAAAGAGCCCGGTGCCCGAATCGGAGTGCCGGCAGGGAGTTGCCATCGCTGTCACTAAGGGTGCAGAGCATGCGCTTATGTCTGGGAATAGTGAAGGGGACAAGGGCAACGACCCAAGTCGCTTTACCATGCGCTTCGACGGTCGCGAGTTTGGGATGAAAGACCGGGGAGAGACGTCTTTCCTGGAGCGCTGTTCTTTTGGCTGAACGGGTATCTGCGAGGGAGAAACTGATGCGGGTCGGGACAAAATCAATGGGAGTGTGGTTGTCGAGAGAAAAGCAAAACCAGAGGAGACGGTCAAAATAGATTCCCTTTAAATGGAAGACAATGCCGGCGTCGCGGACCGAGCGGTGAAGAAATTTTTTCTGACGCGAAACCAGTGCGCTCATGCTGTCAAGAGCTTCATCATTCATGAAGACATTAGTCAGATGAATTAATGTGTCTGCGGAAAAACTAATTGTCAGGATCTTTGGATCAGCGGCATAGCTTGCGATAAAGGAATAAAATTTCCCGTCTGAGGTGAAGACGGAAAGATTGGTCGGCTGCATAGTTGCTCTGTTCGCTTTTACCTGCAGGACATTTTCTATTCCTTTAGCTTTTTGCACCAGCAGATCTCTCGTTCCCCGGTCTACGCTTTTGACAGGGTAGGGAAAGATCAGGTTGGTTGTTTTATTGCACGTTATCTGAAGGGAATAAGAACCAATGGATGACTGGGAGAAAAGTTTTGATGCCATGCCCAGCATCAAAATCACACATAACCGTTTCATCACAATAAGAATTAAGAATGATTAATTAACAGAACTGTTTTTGAGCAGGACGTGGTAGCCTGCCTTAACAGTCAGATGTACAAGCCTGATTTTTCTATTCATGAGGGATTTTGCTGCCTGGATGCCTGCACTGGCAGCCTGCGCGCCGAGGGAAGGATCGAGCGACGTGAGGCCGATGGCGTTCATGACCTGGCCAGAACCTTCGCGGGCGGCATCGCGGTTGACGCTTCCAGGAATGAAGATGCCCCGCAGTCCGTCTTCATCATACACCTCAAGAGAAACAGGAAGAATATTGCCGGCAACATTTACTGATTCAATTTTAATATTCAGCCGCTCTGCTGACAAAGACGATACACCATATATCATATCACCGGCGTGGATAATGGATCCTTTTACTTTCATATCCTGCATTAGCCGGAGGCGAATGCTCTCGCCAGGTAGAATTGTCTGCGTCTCATCCGTGACTGCTTCAATTGCCGGTTTGTTATGAACTGCATCTAAAGAAGGATCTGCTAATCCAAAAAACTGATTTTGATTTTTAATATTGGGGGTATCACTATTGTCTACAACTGAAATATTTGCTTCTTCTACAGGGAGGCCAGCGTCAAAAAATTCATGTTTTGAAATAACGCTGTCTCCAGCTTTTCCCGGATGCTGGATCAGCAGGATTTTGTCCAGTATCTTACTGATCTTTTCCATTTCGGGATCGGGCTCAGATTTCAAATTCATCAGCTCTTTCATCTTCGCCATGCGATCAGGTTGGCCTGTCACAGATACCTTCGCTGCTGAAACATAATCCCCGCCACGGAAGGAAGGATCACGCAGCGATCGCTCGTTATTTTCCTCGACGGCAGCGTTATTTTTCAAAACCTGGTTTAGCTTCTCTAATTCTAATTCCAATTTTTCAGCGTTTTGATCTTTTTGTGGAATACCTGCAACCGGAAAATTTTTTGAAGTATTCAACTCCAGGTAGGATTTAATTGGTGTCGGCCTGTGAGAAGACGTGGAAAAAGTATCCGCCTCATGGAACTCATACTTATAAAATGGATCATTTTTCATTTTCTCCTTTATTCTCAAGGAATCTTTTTCTGATTCGTCATAAATAGCGAGCTTGTCTTTTGGTTTTGCTTTTTTGAAATGGGGATCAGGAAGTTTCTTGTTAATGCCTGCCGGAACTTCTGCCAATCTTTTTTCGGCATGCGCCCTGTTTATTCTTGCAAGCAGGCCAATGACAATAATGATAAAGGGAAGGACGAGCAGGGGCAGCATAAGCAGAAATTTCCTTTGTTTTAAAAACCTGGCGGAATGTTGTGTTTGTTTCATGGATTCATTTTTTTGATTTATACATTTTTTCTAAAATTCTCAGGGTATCGAGTTTTTTTGAATTCAATGAAACGTGAGGAAAATGAATTTTGCCGGCGCCGGCACTTACGTCAGTAGCGCTGTTACTCTTCGTTGCATGCACAATGGTGAATACAGAAGCCCCCGCAGAAACCAGGCAGAAAACGAGCAATGCTGCTTTCTTTTTCGCAATCGAGAGCTTTTCAAACCGGCAACCTAACCGCTTCGCTATCATGTGAGCTCGGACGTTGATCACTTCTTTCATATGATTTTTTATTTGCCTCACCTGGTTCATATTTACCTGGGTTCTGTTTTTAAATCTTTGTTCTCGAGTATCAGCCAGCGCTCAATCAGGAATCCATGTGGATTATTGTCGCTTTGCGAAAGGTTGTCTCGAATAAGACCTTCCGTTAATAAACTGCGCGTGAGAATAGAAGTGGTACGGATTAATTTTTCTTTTGCATAGCAGCGGAAATAAAATGGTTTTGTATCGAGGTTGACCTCTATACTGTCAATTTCTATACGCTGGCTGATATTGCCCGAAATGAGACTCGTGTAATAACCGCTTTCTTTCAAATTATCATATTGCGCTTTCGCGGAAGCATCGGCCAGGTAAAGGGCCTTGGTAATATTCCGGTCAATGATTTTTTCGTCGGGATCGAGGGTGAAGAAATAGAGATGAAATTCACTGACATGATGCCTGATCTCCACATCCAGTTTGTCCTTGCGATCCACTGCACAGGCTTTCAAGAGTTCGCCGTTGGCGAGAATATAAATGGTGTTCCTGTTTCTTTCCAGCTGGACAAAACTCCGGTACTGTGTAAAACAGGTAATCCCGATGCAGCCCAAAAGAAATAAGATGGAGAAAGCGCGGATATGCCTGAATGCGGTGTCGATATTTTTGGTTGACTGGAACATGAACGTCTGATAATTTTTTGGGTTAATATCAAAGCCGAAGCGCGGTGGATGCGGCCGTGCGGACAGTAGAATGGAGCGCGTTTGTAACTTTATAGAGCAGGGTATTTCCTCCTCCTGCATTGACGATGTAGTTGGCAACAGATGGCACCGTGAAATAGCCGATTATGCCGATGATCAGAAAGATCAGGTAGGCCGTATCCGTAGAGCTGAAATAAGTGTCACCACCGGCCTGGATCTGGTTGATGTCAAGGGCGATCATGTTCTCCTGGATCTTTCCGATAATGCCTCCGAAAATATTAGCGACCGGAAGCCAGAGGAACACATTGATATACCGAGCGAGCCATATTGTTAGTGAGTGATGAAGGCCGTCAAAAACAGAAAGACCAAATACGAGAGGGCCGAGAATGGCAAGCACAATGAGATAGAATGTCCTGATGGTATTGATGCATAACGCTGCCGCTTCATAAATCACCTGCAGCACTTCACTCATCCACTCCTTGATCGTGTTTTTCAGCGAATATTCCATTCGCGCCATCTGGAATTTGATGTCGTTACCGATCTCGTCGAAAAATCCCTGGTTTGCTCCTGTGGGATCGTCGGGATGCGTATACTGGTACCATTTATTCTGATCGCCTGCGCCGTCTGGTCCGACGTACATTTTCCAAAAGTCAGAGTTTTGGATAGCCTGTTGTTTTTGCTGGAGAAGGGTAGTGATGGCCTGGTCGGAGTTCTGGACTAGAGCGCTCGTTGCAGAAACTGTGGGTTGCATTACGCCATTGATTAATGCGATCACGGAAGGGAAAATCAAAATCGAAAATCCGATAACGAAGGGGCGAAAGAGCGGGTAAAAATCTACCGGCTGTGCGTTTGCGATATGGCGCCAGACGCGATACGCGATATAAAAGAGAGCCGCAAAACCAGCGATGCCTCTGCCGACTCCGATCAGGCTGCTGCAGAGTGGGAGCATCTGGTAATAAACATTGTCGAGTACGGCCTGCAATCCTTTGACATCACCCGCCACACCTGCCTGGGCAAATATGTTCTCGGGAACAAAGAAGCAAAAAATGATCACACGCAAAATTTTCACTCCACACTTTTTCATACGCACATTTTAGAAATTCCAAATCCTATTTCAGGCCATACAAGTTTTGCATTGACTGGTTATCGTTACGCTGCGATGCCCGCCGCATAGATATCATGACGGTGCCGACATCAAACTCATGCAGGAATAGTAGCTTATTTTTTGATGAACTGTAAATTCCGTCAATTGCCAAGAGTCTTTCATCATCATTCATGCGGAGTGATCCCGCCGTCAGCACAGTAGTCAGGTTGGAAATATCTTGCAGGCTTTCGCTAAACAGGTTCGCATAGACCTCGCCGATATAGATTATCTCATCCGGCGTGAAATTCTTGTCGCTGCTGAACCGCCTGAAGGCGGCCTTGTATTCACTCACCAGTCTTGACTGGTAATCGATGATATCAGTCACACGAGGATAATTCCGGACAGCCGGGCTGACCAAAAGGAGCCCGTCCAGAAAGGCTTTGTGAAGGGAAAAGTTTCCTTCAGAAACATCCCTGACTGCATTGTATCCCTCAGAAAGGATCTGGTAACCCTTGTAGAGATCACTTAAAATGCTTTTCAGCGCGGAGAGTTTTTGCCAGTCTAATATCAGTTGTTCAATTTCGAAGGACTGAGAGCGTGCACAAAATCCTCCAACAACAAAAGCAATTATCAATACAATCTTTTTCATACGATCATTTTATTCCAAACAGGTATTTGCTTATTTGAATATTATTCTGGTCCGAAACCCGGGACGCGAGCATCGCCTGCACCGATCCGGCGAGAGACTGAACAAATGCATATTCGTCTTTCATTTTTGTGTATATGCTGTCAATGCGCCTGATCCTTTGATCATCCGTCAATTGAAAAACATTATCAGAAGTGAGATTAGTTAGTTCATTAATCGCATCAAGGCAGTCACTGGTCATTTTGCCCGAAACATTATTCAGGTAGGAAATATCGTCGGGATACAGATTTGGCATCGATAATATTTTCCGAAAATCATTTTGTATCGAAACAACATAAGAGATGATTCCTGGGACGCGCGAATATCCAGAAACTGACGGGTTAACTAAAAGAAGTGAATTGAAAAATGCAGTATGCAAGTTGAGCTCACCATTCTTTATTTCATTTATTGTCTGCCATCCCTTTTCAGCAACCCGGTATCCCTTCTCAAGATCTTTTGCATAGACCCCATAAGCGGCTATCTGGTTGATCAGGTACTGAATCTGCGTTTTCTTTTGTTCGAACCATTCGGCAAATGTTTGCGCGTGAAGAGAACCCCATGCTGCAAAACTTGTGCATAAAACAAGGATGATTTTTTTCATAAAGGTCTACATTTAGACACCCCATTAAACTAAGCCTATTCCCTTCCCCTTCGTGGCCCTGCGAAGGGGTTAGGGAAGGCCGTAGAGGTTTTTTACTGACTCCACATTTTTATTTTCACTTGTTCTTTGCAGACTCAGCATTTTATTCCGGTTATTGAACTCACGCAGGTCATTATAATTTTTCTGCATAGCCTTCGCTGCATCGCTTATGGTGGCAAGCCTTTCCCCGTCGGACATCTGGGTAACAAAAGCATTGACAACTAACATTAACTGATCAACATTTTTGACAGATTCATTCAATATGCCAGAATAGACTTGGTACATGTAGTCAATTTCAGGCGGAGAAAAATTCGGGTCACGCCTGAACAGGGAATACGCGGTTTGGTATTCAGAAATAATTCGCGATTGAAGAGCAATGATGGTTTTGACTTTATCATAGCCGGCAATCACACTTTTTACTTCAGATAATTCCTGGTAGTAAGATGCATAGAGGTCTTTTGTTTTCTCAACCCAGTCAGTAATTTCTCCGAGTTTTTGTAGCGATAAGGTGTTTTCCAGTTCTTTCTGTGCGTTCTGCAGCCAGATGGTCTGGGTCTGCATGCGCTGCACTTCCAGGTCAACTGCTTTTATGACTTTGGTGATGGCGGCTTTGATCACCGTGATAATTTCGGTAACCTGCGCATCAGATTTATTCAGAAGTCCAAATGCAAAAAGCAGGGATAGCATAATTATTTTTTTCATAGGGATCCATTTGATTTCATTTCTTCAGCCAGTGCCTGGATGCCGGATGCTATGTCCCGGTATTTCGCAGCAGAGGCCTGCACTTTTATTTTTTCGCTTTCTTCCGTCGTGTAGGTGAGGTATTCTTCCGGTGAGACTTCCGTCCGGTAAACTTTTGACAGCACACCGCCGAGGCTGATGAATACCTCTTTATATTTTTTAGAAAGGTCATTGGCTTTATTAATGGACAACACGAGGGTTTTTTCTTTTTCAGTCAGGCCAAGCAGTTCCTGCACCTGGTCAAATTTGTTCTGATATTTTGACTGGTCGAGCAGGATCTTGCAATCGCTGTTGTTGATAATGGCCTGCTTCACGATGGGGGAACTGATGATGTCTTCGACCTCCTGCGTGACGACGACAAACTCGCCGAAAAATTTCCGAAGCGTTTTTACCCAGTACTGGATCGACTCCGCCATCCCTTTTCGGGCGATGGCCTTCCAGAGTTCTTCGATGAGCAGCATTTTGCGGATCCCTTTCAGCTTTCTCATCTTGGAGACAAATGCTTCGATAATGATGAGCGTCACGACGGGTAATAAAATCGGATGATCCTTAATGTTGTCCAACTCAAATACAATAAAGCGCTGATTGAGCAGGTCAAGATTTTCCTTGGCATTGAGCAGGTAATCGAACTCTCCTCCTTTATAATAGGGCCGGAGTACATAGAGGAAATTGGAAATGTCAAAGTCTTTTTCTTTCACTTTTTCGCTAGCAAGTGTCAGCGCAAATTCTTCGCGGAGGAATTCATAAAAACTGTCAAAACACGCACGAACAGATTGATTTTTATCGAGTTTTTCATGATAGAGCTGCAGCGCATTTGACAGCGCCACATATTCTGACCGGCTGAAGGATTCATCGTCTTTTTTCCACAGGGCGAGCAGGAGAGCCTTAATGCTTTCTTTCTTTTCGGTATCCATTGTATCTCCAGGACCGATGTAAAAAGGGTTGAAACATATCGGTTGGGCCTCACTGTAAGTAAAATAATATCCTTTAACCATATCGCAGAGACCGCGGTAACTGTGACCGACATCAACCAGCACAATATGCGTTCCCTGTTCATAATATGTCCGGACCATATGGTTGGTGAAAAAACTTTTGCCCGATCCACTTGGCCCGAGGATGAATTTGTTTCTGTTCGTGATGATACCTCTTTTCATGGGTTCGTCCGAGATATCGACGTGGACCGGTTTTCCGCTGAGCCGGTCTCCGAGTCGGAGACCAACCAGGCTCTTTGAACACCGGTAAGCAGTCTCAAGATTGAGAAAACAACTTGCCTGCTCAGCAAAAGTGTCAAAGCTGTCATTCATCGGGAAATCAGCCTCGTTACCTGGCAGCCCCGCCCAGTAGATTTGTGGCGCACCATTCAGTTCCTGTTTGGGCACAGCACCCAGCCGGGCGAGGGCAGATGATACCAGGTTTTTGATGTTCTTTAGTTCTTCAGGGTACTCGGACCATAGAAGAAGATTGAAATGGGCTTTGACGGGGTGTCGCTGCTCACTGATGGCTTCATTCAAAAAGTCATTGACGGCGTCGCGGGCGATGGAGTTCTGCCTCGAGTAGGCAGAAAGGGACTGCAGTCTCAGCCGCCGGCTCTCGAGCTGGCGAAGTGTGCGCTGGGGGTCTGAAATAAAAATATACTGGTTATATAGATGATTACAGGGAAGTAGCAAACCTAAAGGGGATGCAAAGCCGACAGAAAATTTCGTCCTGTCTGTTGAATATTTGTCATAAGCACTGGCGGGACAACATATCGGCGGAAGATCCTGAGGATCGGATAATGAAAAAAGCTGGCAATGATATGGGCCTACCCGGATTCCATTATCAAATGAGATATCGTAAATGGCGCGTACTTCCTCAGAATGCAAAAAGAAATAATTTTCGACGACACCGTTTTTGTTTCCGGCGCTTGACAGCTCGTCATTCTTTAACCGGAAGAGTTTGACAAAGCCGCTGTCTTCCAGAATCCGGCAGAACTGGGATGCCTGGTCGAGAAATTCCTGAAGGAGTTGTGGTTTAAGTGTCTGGACAGGTACGATTGATTTTCGAAGCAGGGAGGACATAACGGAAGATGACTCCTTTCTCCCGGCAGGTTTTTTAGTCAGATAAAGAAAAGACTGGTGCGCATAAAATGGCCGCTCATTAAAGAACCGGTCACTGCTTCGCGAGAGAAAACTTCCCGGCTCCTTTTGAAAATCCGGTTTAAACGAATCTGCTCTGAACCAGTCCTGTTTATGAAGTACCAAATGAGCCGGTAATATTTTGATTGCCTTCACCCAGGCCCGGTGAAAAGATTCATATTCGTCGGAAGAAAGCGTAAAAATTTCCGGTAACTGAACCTCATAGCCGACAGTAATGTCTCCCTGCTTGGAGAGAATGCAATCGTGGTCGATGCTAAGAATAGGAATGATATTTTTCAAATTTCTTTCCACAAGAGTTCACTTTTCACTTTTAAGAAAAAACAATTTTCTGCTGTAGCATTTGAGAACTTTTGGCAGACTGCGCCGCGCCATTTTTTTCATCATCCCGTGCGGGCCATACCTGTTGCTTAACCTGTATACATAAATGAAGAGAAAACTACCAGCGATTAATATCACACCAATGCACACAAAAGGATTGATTCCGCTTATATACATGAGTGCAAATACCAGCATTAGTCCAACCAGCCCTATGGCGAGGCACCAGATATACTGAGCTTTCAGGCCTTTGAATTCAATTGGCGCATTGACCGATTTATTGATCGTATAATTTGTGTTTGCCATATCAGTTGAGGGGCCGCGACCGGTTGCCGCATTATTTTTTGCGTTGGTAATAACATTCTTTGCCTCAGGGCCTCCGTCTTTTTGCAGGTTCGAGAGCGCGAGGTAGAGACCCTGCGGCGTATTATAAACATCTCCTGTTTCGGGATCCTTCAGCGGTACGGCATTGATGGGACTGGCTCCCCGGATGAAGTTAAAAATATGAAGCGCATAATCGGCACAGTTATATTCCCAAATATTATAAGAGTGGTTGTTTCCTATTGCCACCGTTTCCTGGATCAGCAAAGTAAGTTGTGCAGGCGTGATATTCATCGTCAAGGAGGCATTGTACCTATGACCACTGTTGTCAACAATTTTTCCGGCCACAGGAAGCCCGGTGATGACTAAAGGGCTGGAAGGAGTGAAGCCAAAGAACTGGTGCACGGACTGCTCTCCGTTTGATTTTGAGAGCTGGAGAAAAACATGGCCTGTTGCGCCAGTGGCGATATTGAAAATATATCCTGGTTCGTTATCGACAGGGAGATCTGTATAGATTGTGACAGAACAGGCAGCGCCTGCATCAGGAATCGTGGCAAAACATCTCATGTACGCAGCAATATCAATCGCCGGTTTTGCGGAACTCGATTCATACTGAATCGTCAGATCAATATTGAGTGGCGCACCCAGATTGGGTTGTATAGTTAAAGGACTATAAACCGCTGATCCTCCTGCGCCGATGTTTGGATTAAATCCAAAAAAACCTTCGAGCCACAAATAATCCGCGCTGAGAAGCCCTCCATAGTATATTTCATAATTTACGTCAATGATTTCTGGATCGTCTGCAGCGGGAATAATCCAGGCAATGTTCGGTGCAACGCCAGATTGGTTCGGAAAGCGCCGAGGGTGAAGCGACTCAATATAGCCGCGGGTAATTTTTGAAGAAACGAGCAGGTCTCCGCAAATTGTTTTTATCTCAATATTTCCATTGAAGGATTTTGCGCTGGCAGCCTCTTTTTCGATATGAATGATTTCACTTTTTTTGACATTACCCAGAGAATCGGTCAGTAGTAAAAGAAAATCCCGGTCGATTCGCGCTGCCTTCCAGCCGATGCGAAGAAACCAGCCATGCGGCTGTTTGCTTAACATAAAATGATTATAGTCGAGATCACCCGCATCTTTGAGACTGTCAGCAAGCCAGGATTTTATTTTTTCCAGGTAAGGATCAGAATTCCTGATATCTATTTTTTTGCAGGCCGATAGCAGGAGGCACACCAGGGCGCCACAGAAAATTTTTTTCATACATTTTTGTTGGTTAAGTGAGAGAGGAACTAGAGACCGAAAAATGACCGGAGGACGGTAGCGACAATGACCAGAAAGATGCAGCTGCCAAACCAGGCCGCAGCCATTTTACCGGTATCATGATCGCCATGATTCCATTTCTGATAAACTTTTACCGCCCCGATCAGTCCGAGAATGGCACCGACCGCATACATGAGATTTGTTCCTGCATCAAAATAGCTTCGCACGGTGGTATTGGCCTGGTTGATGCCGGCATTGCCATCCTGGGCTTTCAGCTTACCCGAAAACATAATAAGAGAAACTATCAGTGAGGCATACCCGATTCTAGAAGTCATCCTGCAAATTTTCATATTCACAAGTTTTTCAGTTGAAAAAAAAGAGCTCCACCACCTAACCCTTCCAAAGCCCTGCTAATTCCACGGCACTCAGGTGAATGGAGCATTCTTTTTCACAGTTATTTTCAATGAGGTTATTTATTGCATTTTGAAATGGAGTGTTATGTAACTCTGAATAATTTTTAAGTATCTGTTGAAGAGAATAGAAAAGCTCTTCCCTTACAATTTTCTTCACCGCAGCTTCCCTTATTTTAATCTCAATCGCACTTGCAAGCCTGCTTGATGAAAAAAATAAATTCCCGGAATATTGTTCACCAGCCTCCATTGGCATGGCTGAGTCCTTAGTTCGTTTCTGAAGATTTCTAATAGATGCAGTGGCTTCTGTCCTGAAGAATAATGAGACAACCGCCAGGTAATAAATCAAAACGATTATACTGAGATAAATAAGAAGACAGCTCCAGTTGATTGCGAATGACATTGTAATAAATGTTACAATGCAAATAAACAATCCACGGAAGGCCAAAAACAGTTACGGGAGTTACGCAACCCCCGCGAAAAAATTGAAGTTCAACTAAAAATGAAAAAATAAATATTAGAGCGGAGCTGTTTTTGAAATGATTTAGTGGACGCTTTCGGGATCTTCTTCCTTTTCGGACAATTTGGAGAATCCTTTCTGTGAATAGCTTTCGATCTTTGACCTAGCAGAATAGTACTCCTGCTTGTTCTTAAATGTTCGTCATATTATTTATATCCTTGCAGTTATTTTATCCGTGGGGTATGGTTCAATGCTAGCAACAAACTCCATCAACAACAACTAGAAAACTTCTCACAGTGAGCTCGAGTCCGACATTCGGCACGCTTAACGGATTGCCAATAGCGGTCATGGTATTTGCAAGTCAACCAATTTTCATTTTGCCAAACAAACAACCCTTTGTAACTTTGCTAAAATATTTAGTAATTGCCAGATTACCGCATCACTGTCAAAATGAAAGTCGGACCCGACAAGGTCGGTATTCGATATTACTCATCACACGATTTGGAACAAGTGAAGTGGCAGGTGAGACAGCGCCTACTTGAGTCGATGGGAATGTTCCCGGTAAAGGAGGTTTTGGTTGAGAAGCTTCCTGATTCAGGTATAGTGCCTGATGGTCCAACTGAGGTAACCATGTAGAAAAACTGCGCCTTTTTGCTAAGTGGTCCAATCGATTTTTTGAGCATCGAAATTTCCAAAGTTGCTTTATAAATGAGCTGGCGGACTACTTGGTCACGCTTATCGAAAAAGCCTCAGAATCAAATGAAGAATTTGACAGGGTGACTGGAATTCCATTCTTCCAGTATTTTGCAATTCGTGTATTTCCATTTAAGACTGACAAAATGGTAAGTTTTATACAAAAGAGTAATTTCTGTTCTATTCCTTAAACGTCTGCTGATGGAAATTTCTGGCGGAACCGACCATGTCAGTAGGATCCACACACCCAGCTATTTCATAATCATTATCTTTTAACTTTAAAGCATTGTAGACGGAAATCAATTGATTAACACCACAGATTTGTAAAAATGAGCAAAAGCCACTTATTCGTATTGTTTCTACTACCGTTTTCTGTTGCTGCGCAAGATTCTTCGCGCAAACTAGACATTGGTCTGGCGCTTCGAATCGCTGAAGCAAATTATCCAATCCTTAAAGCAAAAAAATATGAATATGAGGCAGCAAAAAGAAATATTGACCTGAGCAAAAACACATTTGTGCCTTCTTTTGATATTTCCTATCAGGCAAACCTGGCAACAGCCAACAACATCACAGGGATGTTTTACCCAACTGACATGATCCCTATGACAGGGCCAGTATTTACATCAAATAATTATTCTCCAGCCATTGGCTCCGCAGCAAGTTTACTGCTCAATTGGGAGCCTCTCACATTTGGACAGCGAAATGCCAAAATCAATTCTTCAAAATCTGAGGCTGCAACTAAGTCTGCTGACTTCGAAAATGAAATTTTCAAGCACAAGGTAAATGTTATTAGTGCTTATCTGGATTTAATGCTTGTTCAGGAATTACTAGCTGTCTTTCAGAAAAATCTGGAACGAACATTATTTGACCTGAAACAATCAAAAGTACTGGCAGTAACAGGTTTGCGGCCAGGGGTTGATACGGCATTATTCCTCTCAGAATTGTCAAAATCAAGAATTGATCTGTTAAATGCAGAGAAAAATTTTGAGTCACAAAGAGTAGTTCTTTCAAAATTGTTAGTAAGTGATACCTCCTATACGCTCATTGACACATTACCTTTTCACAGAGCTCCTACGGCATCTGTTTTAGAAGAGAAACTGTCCTTGTCTGAGCATCCCTTGGTGAAATATTATCAGAGCCAGCTGGACTGGAGCAAATCAAAAGAGAATTTAATTGGCAAATATTGGCTTCCCAGACTTAATATTTGGGCATCCGGATTTGCCCGGGGTTCAGGTGTATATCCTGATGGTACGATTAAGGCTGCTGATGGTTGGGGGTTCAGTAAATACAATTACGGACTTGGGTTTCAGGTAGCATTCCCAATTTTAAAATTCTCAGAAGTTCGCCTTCAACAGCAACAACAGAATTTTATTAGCAAATCTGACCAGGAGTTATTAAATCAAACTTCGCTTGAACTTTCAAAGCAACAGGAAATAAGTGATGTAACCCTGCGAAATGCATTGGAAGTAGTCAAGGAAACGCCCGTGCAACTTTCTTCTGCTGATTATGCTTTTGGAGCTTTGCAAAAAAGATATAGCGCAGGTCTGGTAAATTTTGCTGACCTCATACAAGCACAGTATAACCTGGTAAAGGCAGAGACGGATTTAAAGAAGTCATACTGGGAAGCTTGGAAAGCATTGCTTTTCAAAACTGCCGTAACTGGGGACTTAAATATTTTCTTAAACGAACTTAGATAAACAATGATTCGATTAATAATAGCTGCACTAAGAAAACCAATCAGCGTCTTAGTGTTTTTGATTGGGATTGTATTCTTTTCGATTTTGGCGATACGAAAATCTTCAATCGATATTTTTCCCAACGTAGGCACGCCAACGATATATGTTGCGCAAACTTACGGAGGCCTGTCGCCCCAGCAGATGGAAGGTTTCATAACCTCTTATTATGAGTACCATTTCTTGTATATAACGGGAATAAAGTTTGTAGAAAGCAAATCAGTGCAAGGTGTTTCACTGATCAAGTTACAATTTCATGAAGGCACTGATATGGCTAACGCGATGGCTGAAACGATTTCTTATGCTACGCGTGCGCGATCTTTTATGCCACCAGGAACATTGCCCCCTTTTGTAATGAGATATGATGCCGGTTCAATTCCGGTGGGTCAGCTGGTGTTCAGCAGTGAAAGTCGTTCGCTCAATGAGATTCAGGATCTTGCTTTATTCAAGGTCCGCCCCATGTTTGCGTCTCTGCCGGGCGTCTCAGCCCCTCCGCCATTTGGGGGGAATCAGCGTACAATTTTGATTAAGGCTGATCCCGAAAGAATGAAAAGCTACAATTTAACCCCTGATGAGCTGGTAACGGCAATTGCCAAAAGCAACGCAATTTCACCGGCAGGAAATATTCGGGTTGGAGATATGACATTAATCACTCTATCAAACAGCGTGGTGGATAATTTTAAGGAGCTGGAAAATACTCCACTCAAATTAGGAAGTGGTGCTTCAGTTTATGTACGGGATGTTGCGAGCATTGAAAATGGTGCCGATGTTACAACAGGATACGCGCTTATCAATGGGAAGCGTTCGGTATATATTCCTGTGACAAAGCGCGCCGATGCTTCGACTTGGGATGTAGTCCAGCGCGTAAAAAAAGCATTGCCCGATATGCAGGCAGCGGTGCCGGCAGATATTAAAGTTTCTTATGAATTCGATCAATCGGGTTATGTCATCAATTCTCTAAGAAGCCTCTTGTTTGAGGGGAGTTTGGGTGCCATTCTTACGGGAGTAATGGTATTGCTATTTCTTGGGGACAGAAGGAGCGCGTTAATTGTGATATTAACCATTCCCCTTGCATTATTATCTGCAGTAGTATTCTTGTATTTGGCTGGTCAGACGATCAATATAATGACATTAGGAGGGCTTGCCCTGGCAGTTGGGATCCTCGTGGATGAAGCAACGGTGACTGTTGAGAACATCCACCATCACCTTGAAATGGGTAAGCCGAAAGCCCTGGCTGTGGTCGATGCATGTAAAGAAATTGCATTACCTAAACTGCTTATCCTCATTAGCATTCTTGCAGTTTTTGTTCCTGCTTTGTTTATGACTGGTGTTCCCCGAGCCATGTTCCTTCCACTTTCACTTGCCGTTGGCTTTGCTATGATAGCTTCATTTATTTTGTCTCAAACATTTGTCCCGGTGTTGACAAACTGGATGCTGAAAGATGAATATCAAAGCAAGAATAATCGCTTTGAACGGTTCAAGGAGAGATACATCAATTTTTCGAACCGAATTCTTAAAGCCGAAAGAATAATTGCACCGGTTTACATCATTGTGGTCATTGTTCTAAGTTTCGTCATTTATAAATCCATTGGCAAGGAAATTTTTCCTAAAACGGATACTGGTCAATTTCAGATGCGATTGCGAATGCCTACCGGCACCAGGATAGAAAGAACGGAACAGGCAACTAAGGATGTGCTGAATATAATTGATAGCGTGGCTGGCGACGGAAACGTTGATATCACATCATCATTTGTTGGACTACAGCCGCCGACTTACGCCATCAATTCTATTTTCCTCTGGACAAGCGGACCGCATGAATCCGTTATGAAAGTAAACTTGAAGAGAAATGCAGTTCGGCTTGAGAATTTCAAGGAGCAACTGCGTAATGAAATAAAAAAATATAACAAGGAGATGCTAATTTCTTTTGAACCTGCTGAACTGGTCGACCAGGTAATGAGTTTGGGTGCAAATACACCCATTGAAATTGCAGTGCAGGGAAAAAATCTTGCACAGGGAAGATTATATGCGGAGAAGTTGCGAACAGAGTTACAAAAAATTCCTTATTTGAGAGACGTTCAACTGGGCCTACCGCTGGATTACCCGAGCCTTCAAATAAATTACGACAGGATCAGGAGCGGTCAAATGGGAATCACGGTAGACGATGCTGCAAAATCTGTCTTGCCGGGAACGTCATCCAGCAGGTTGACGACCCCTGTTTATTGGCTGGACAATGCGTCTGGCAATGCCTATCAGGTTCAGGTTGAATATCCTCAATTTAAAATGAATAGCCCCGAGCAGGTGGAGGAGATCCCCGTTTCTTCATCGAATGGGAAGACGATTTACTTGCGCGATGTTGCTGATTGGAAAAAGCTAAATACCGTGGGTGAATATGATCGCTTAAATCAACTGCGCTATGTCACTGTAACGGCAAATCTTTTTAAGAAAGACCTGGGAAGGGCGGTTAAAGATGTAAATAAAGTCATTTCTAATATCGGGGAATTGCCTCAAGGAATGAAAATCTCCCTGCGGGGGCAGTCTGAATTGTTAGATCAGACTTTGACTGAACTATCCCAAGGGTTATTGCTGGCAATATTGGTGGTTTTCCTTTTGCTTGCAGCAAACTTTCAATCTTTTAAATTATCACTAACAATAGTTACTACAGTTCCTGCTGTAGTATTTGGCTCATTTCTTTTGCTGTTCATTACAGGCAATACCTTAAACATTCAATCTTTTATGGGTAGTATTATGGCTATCGGAGTTGCAATTTCTAATGCCATTTTGCTCGTCACAAATGCTGAATTATTGCGAAAACAAGGTGTGCAGGTTAGTAACCTGGGATTAGAAGCTGCCAAAAATCGCTTGCGGCCAATCCTGATGACTAACCTTGCTATGATTGCTGGCATGATACCAATGGCAATAGGTTTTGGAGAAGGAAGTAAACAGACTTCCCCTTTGGCAATTGCCGTGATCGGAGGTCTTTTATTTTCATTCGTGACAACACTATTTATCTTACCAACTATTTATAACGCAGCAGCAGGAAGGAAAAAGTTTAGTAGCCCATCACTTGACCCCGATGATGAGGCAAGCAAATATTTTATCAAAAAATAAAAACCCTAAGCAGGACAAAATGAAATCAATTATCTCAATATTATTTTTAGCAATAGTGTTTGTTTCTTGTAGCAATGATCCTCAAAAAAACAATGCTACTTCGATGACGAGTAAGAATGATACCGTCAAGGCATTTATTCTTAAAACTGGTAAAATAGAAAAGCAGACCACTTTGCCGGGTGAATTGCTTTCTTACGAAAAGGTCGATATTCATCCAAAAATACCCGGCTACATTAAGCAAATAAAAGTTGATATCGGATCCGTTGTGAGAAAAGGACAACTGCTTGCAGTCATCGATGCGCCTGAAATCAACTCAAGATTTGGAGAAGCTGGAAGCAAAATGCAGGCGGCGAAAGCGAAATATGAAGCAAGCAGGGACACTTACAACCGTGTCTTGGAAGCTTCCAGGTCGGATGGTGTTATAGCACCTGACGAATTGCAGCGGGCAAAGAACCAAATGCTAGCCGATAGTGCTGATTTCATTGCGGCTACCTTTTCTTCCAAATCGAGTAAACAGATTGGCAATTATTTGATGATTGTGGCTCCTTTCAATGGAATCATCACAGAGCGTAACGTGCATGAGGGAGCTTATGTGGGTACTCCCAATGAAAAACCAATTGTCGTTATTGAAGACAATTCAAGGTTGCGCTTAAGAGTTTCCATTCCAGAGGCACTGACTGGCGTACAACTGAAAGATAATAAAATCAATTTTTCAACAAAGGCAAGTCCAAATCAATCATTCGAGGGAAAATTGGTCAGAAAGTCTGGAAGCATTGATGCAGCAACAAGAACAGAAGTTTGGGAATTTGAAGTAAGAAATGATAAAGAAATGCTGAAGCCTGGAGCATTCGCAGAGGTAAAACTTGACGTTTCCAGAAATCAGCCTTCTTTTCTGATACCATTCTCTGCAGTTGTGACAACATTAGAGAAGAAATTTGTTATCCGCGCTAAGAACAGTGCCGCAGAGTGGATTGATGTGTCGCAAGGTTTGAACATGTCCGATAAAACAGAGATTTTTGGGAAATTAAATGAAGGCGACACGATTATTTCTAAAGGCAACGAAGAACTGAAGCCGGGAACAAAGATCATAGCCAAACTAACTAACTGAATTTGATTGTTAAGAAGGGTTTTTCTGTGATAAAATTTACTAACGAATTGGCGGGGGACGAAACAGCTTCAGTAATTTTCCTACTGCTTTGACTGCCGAAAATTCCAGGTGAGGGACATGGCTCCAAATAACCTGGGATGAACAAGATCATACTTGATTGTAACCGGAATCATTAGCTGCGATGAGACATGGATGCGTATAATGGGAATGAAAAAAAGTTTGTTCTGCTTCTCGCCGCTGTATCTGCCTGTGGAAACATAATTGTATTCAAAGGCCGGTTCGACTTCCAAAACAGGATTTAGATTTTTGTCATTGAGCAGGGTTTTGCTAAAGCCTGTACTCACCACAAACACCTGCCTGTTCAGATTATACTTGGTGCCTGAACTGTCATGGAGATAGACATATTGCAACTGACTGTTGAAAGTCCAGGGCCTGATGTAATTTTTGCCTATGCCCTTAATGTATTGAGCCGCGAAAGTCGTTGTATCATACCTACATTGAGACACATTATATCCGGGATTAAAACTGAAAGTGAGAAGACCTCTTAGATCTATCATTTTTGCAACGCGGTCATAAGCATCCTGGACACGCCTTAGCAAGGCTTTATAACTGCTATAATGAATTTCCTTTGCCAGCGAGTCAAGAATGGAAACATATTCAGCCGGCAAGACATTTACGTCCTTGGTGGTGTCAAAGTTTTTAAAGTCATCCTGGATCTCTGAGAACTTCTTATTGGCGTCTTGCTTTGAATATTTAGATTTGACCAGCCTTAAATAGACTGAATTTGCACGGCTGTCAACGAACCGCTGAAGACTGTCGAGAATGGATGCAATCTCCGGGGAGTTAATAAAAACCGTGTCTGATTTACTACGGTGATTGATGGCGGCATACTTGATTCCGGCAACAAGGTTGCTAAAACTTCCTGAACTGTCCCTGAAGACTCCCGCGCTGATTTCAAAATTCCGCGCAAATGTTCCCTTATGACTCAGGTAATAATCTGAAAGATCAACCTTGTCTCCATGAACCAGTTTAC
This sequence comes from Bacteroidota bacterium, assembly GCA_003175695.1. Taxonomy (GTDB): domain Bacteria; phylum Bacteroidota; class Bacteroidia; order Chitinophagales; family Chitinophagaceae; genus Puia. The sequence goes on from PSRA01000131.1 coordinate 38,516, forward strand.
TAATTCCAAACCAGGTGGTTTTAAAATTGAATCCGCCATTATCGCCTGTTGTCACCGAAGATTGAAAGAATTTCGTAAGCGCCTCGTAACTGAGTCCGGATTTGTTCGGCGTATTTGCAATTCTCTGGAGCATATTGGGATCATTATTCCTTTTTTGAAGCGTATCCTGCGCCGAAGAATAATGAACCACCATCAACCCGGATAGAAAAATGAATACTACTCTTTTCATGCCTGTTCATTTAAGCCCCGGCGTTGTAGGCAATCGAACCGACTATCGGGTTATTCTTTCCTGCATAATCTTCGCTGTAGATTTCAGTGTCGCCCTTTTTAATCCTTAATGAAATTTTCCCTTTGTCTGGCGCAGCGCCGCTCTTTGAAGTCAGGTGCCAGTCAGCAGATTGATTAACTGTAAAAACCTGTGGATTTTTTTGACTGGGATTATCGTAGCTGATCACTCTGGGAGAACCGGGCAGGTCGTCTGCTGAAAAAGTAATTTTCCCTTTTCCGCCGGTAAACAAGACACTGAATGTAAGTGGAACGGTGTCCGCCAGCGCATTTATTTCTGCTGTAAGACTTTTGGCACGCCCGGTAGCTGCCGAAATGTTCATTTCTGACACCAGCATCTTCTTGGAGGATTGACCTTTACGAACTTTCAACGGATTTTTCATTCGGTCAATAGCAGGTTTTAATGTGAGTGAATCAATGATCTCGCGCCAGCTCTTCGTTTGCATCTGCAATTTTCCCAGGTTGACATATTCAATATTTTGGGTAAAGTATTTGGCCTGCCAGGTGTCACCGGTCTCTGCTACCAGCCAGCTCAGGTATCCACCAGGCAGAAGTTGCTTAGGTTGTTTTATTGAACCGTTATAACTATACCGCACCCCGCCAGATACAACCGGATCAAAATAATTTGGAGTATAAAAATCAGAAACCACAACGCCGTTGACAGTGTATGCATAATCTATTCCTTCGCAGGGATCACATGCTTCTACCAGGTAGCTGACCCGCCCCTGACCCTCCATAATAGAATCGGAGGCTACCTGACGGCTTCCGAAAGGATCAACCAGCATTTCAATCATTTCGTGACTGCAGGCAAGTGAAGTCTCATCGCTGGTGGCTACTAACGAATATGGCTGCCCGTTTTTATCGAGATGAAACCCGCCTGCCCCTGCCTGACCGATATCATCCTTGATGATGATGGGCCAATAGCCGAGGGGGACATCGTCCAGCGTATCGAAAGGATCGATTGAGGCATCGATTTCCCAAATTGGCGTGAAGTCGCGAACAATTTGTTTCTGGAGTGCAGCGCTGATCAGCGCCGTTTCCTTGAGTGAGATTTTTTCCGATTGACTGACGAGGGCGATCTGTCGGGTGAGCATGGGCTGTTAGATTGAGGAGAAACAGAATAATTACTCTTTGAAAAATTCAATGACCATTCATTGGGACTTCCTCGAGCGATTGAAGTACACCAGGGTGAATTGAATCGTAATTAATTACTTTCCTGAATATAAGGCTGGCACAACTTTCAAAAGTGTCTGCGCCATCCCAATAAAGGTCATGAGCACGAAGAAAATATAACATGGCAAAATCAAATAGTCTGAATTTTTTCTTTGGTATAATTTCATAAGCCAGATTTTCGGGACTTGGGATATCTTTATTATTACCGAATGAATATTCTGCCGGTCCGGATTTGTCGTCTTTTCTGAAATTAGACGAGAGGGCATCGGAATTGGTAAAAATGTTAAACCATTTCATTCTTTTTCCAACTGATCCATTTCGGTTGTCAAAGTATCCAGGATAATAACTAGAAATAAATTCGTAAGGACAGCCGATTGTATATAAGGTCTCTGTATTGTCTGTCACTTTCTCGGCCGGTGGATTCCCGAAGGGGAAAAGGGCATCGATGGCGATGATAGTTCCAAAACTATAGCCGTGAATTTGCAACGGTGAAGGCGCTAAACTCTGGGCGACCTCGGTTTCATAAATAGCTTCTATCAGGCTGTTCAACTGACCCAGTATTGCCAATTTTCTGTTGCCGGCTTCCAGATAATAATTGACACAGACGAATTCTGTCGCGATGGAA
>PSRA01000241.1 GCA_003175695.1 Bacteroidota bacterium
AAAAACTCAAATTATTATGCTATGAGCACAGTAAAAGTTGCAATCAATGGTTTTGGAAGGATCGGCAGATTGGTTTACCGCCAGATTTATAAGATGGAAGGAATTGATGTGGTCGCAATTAATGATTTGACAAGCCCTAAAGTATTGGCCCACCTGCTTAAGTATGACAGCGCGCAGGGCCGGTTTAATGAAGACGTAAAGGCTACTGAAAATTCAATTATTGTAAATGGCGAAGAGGTTAAAATATATGCCCAAAAAAACCCGGCAGAAATTCCCTGGAAACAGCATGGCGTAGATGTCGTATTGGAATGCACCGGCTTTTTCACAGATAAAGGCAAGGCAGAAGCACATATCACTGCAGGCGCTAAGAGAGTCGTCATTTCCGCTCCCGCTACCGGCGAATTGAAGACGATTGTTTTTAACGTTAATCATGAAGTGCTGGACGGAAGCGAAACGGTGATCAGTTGTGCATCCTGCACTACTAACTGCCTCGCTCCTATGGCTGACACCCTGGACAAACAATTTGGGATTGAAATGGGATTCATGACTACCGTTCATGCCTATACGAATGATCAAAATACGCAAGATGCTCCTCATGCCAAAGGTGATCTTCGCCGTGCAAGGGCCGCTGCCGCCAACATTGTTCCGAATAGTACTGGAGCAGCAAAAGCAATTGGTCTCGTGTTGCCTTCTCTGAAGGGCAAGCTGGATGGCAGTGCACAGCGTGTTCCAACCCTTACAGGCTCATTAACAGAGCTGACTACCGTTCTGAAGAAGAAAGTTACAGCTGAAGAAGTGAATGCCGCCATGAAGGCAGCCACCAACGAAAGTTATGGCTATACTGAAGATGAGATTGTAAGCAGCGATATCATTGGAATGACATATGGTTCACTCTTTGATGCAACCCAGACTAAAGTGATAACCGTTGGGGACAAACAACTGGTGAAAACCGTCAGCTGGTACGATAATGAAATGAGCTATGTTAGCCAGCTGGTGCGCACGGTGCACTTCTTCGCAAAGCTGATAAGCAAATAAAAACAAAGAATATTTAATGCCGCATTCAGTTGCGGCATTTTTGTTTACAGTATCTTTATTTTTTCTAAAGAAAAGAATATGTCAACCTTTTCTCAATACAATTTTGCCGGCCAGAAAGCACTGATCCGTGTTGATTTCAACGTGCCGCTCAATGACAAATTTGAAATTACAGATGACACCCGGATCAGGGCAGCTATTCCTACTATTAAGAAGATTCTCCAGGACGGCGGGAGGGCCATTTTAATGTCACATTTAGGAAGGCCTAAGGATGGCCCTTCAGAAAAATATTCGCTCAAACACCTGGTTAAAAGGATCAGTGAACTGTTAGGCGGCACACCTGTTCTTTTTGCCAATGATTGCATTGGGGAGCAGGCTACTCTCACCGCAAATATGCTTAAGCCCGGCGAAGTATTGTTGTTGGAAAACCTTCGGTTTTATAAGGAAGAAGAAAAGGGTGATGAAGGGTTCGCGCAAAAGCTTTCCAGATTAGGAGATGTATACGTAAATGATGCTTTTGGCACCGCACATCGTGCCCACGCATCGACAGCCGTCATCGCGAAATTCTTTCCTCCCGGAAAAAAAATGTTTGGCCTCCTGATGGAAGCAGAAGTAAAAAGTGCTGAGAAAGTTCTTCATCAATCTCAAAAACCGTTCGCTGCTATCATCGGTGGCGCAAAAGTTTCCGACAAGATACTGATCCTCGAAACACTATTGGACAGAGCGTCAGATATTATTATAGGTGGAGGAATGGCTTACACCTTCATGAAAGCTGAGGGTGGAAGAATTGGAAATTCACTTTGTGAAGAAGACAAATTGCCTGTTGCACTGGATTTGCTCAAAAAAGCGGAGCAAAAAGGTGTCCGAATCCATCTTCCTTCGGATTCGATGATCGCTGATAAATTCGATGCCAATGCAATTACATCTATGGCACCCAGCAACAATATTCCTGACGGATGGCTGGGACTCGATATTGGTCCGAACGCCTGCGATCAATTCGCTAATGTGATAAAAAAATCAAAGACTATTCTCTGGAATGGCCCGATGGGTGTCTTTGAAATGGCGAAATTCCAGCACGGTACACGCGCAATTGCCGAGGCGGTTGCGGCAGCCACACAGAAAGGTGCTTTCTCTTTAGTAGGGGGCGGGGATTCGGTAGCAGCAGTTAATCAATTTGGCTTTGCAGACAAGGTGAGCTATGTATCAACCGGAGGCGGAGCAATGCTTGAATATTTTGAAGGAAAAGTTTTACCAGGTATAGCCGCCATTGAACAATAAATTTCCCGCATCATTTTCATATTACGGCGATGAATTTCTTCGATTAGTTGATCAAAATCTTTCATTGAAGATCGGATCGATACCATGATAGTCCGAAATGTCGTATCCAAAATCTTTCATCGGAGAACAAAAAACCGGCGACAACCAAATTGCTGAAATACCCAGCCATTCAAGATAGTCCAGTCTTGTAAGGATTCCCTGTAAATCGCCAATGCCATCTTCATTTGTATCCTGAAAAGAGCGCGGATAAATCTGGTAAATAATCCCTGCTTTCCACCATTCTTTCTTTAGTTTGTCATGCATATTCTTCGGTATGGGGTATTTTTTCAGGGAGGAAAATAATCCACGCAGCGGGAAGAGGCCTGCGAAAAAGATTTCCCACCTGTCATTGTTCCTTCTGCCTTTTTCTTCTAATCCCGTGGAACAGACTTTGATAAAATATTATTAATCAACCGCGATCATGGAAAAAGCTATATCAATTCTTGGCAAAAAACAAACCTTCAATCGCATTTCGCCATCCTGTTCTTTGCGCGAAGCAATTAACATAATGAACACAATGAACACAGACTATGTAGCTGTAGTTGACGACAACGAAGAATTTGTTGGCATTTTAACCGAACATGAAATTGCCAGGCAAAGCCGATCAGAGAAAGTTCTTTAAATCACACCAGTGTAGCAGAAATTATGAATTCGCAATTGCCTTTTGCTGATGCTAATGACTCAATACATTATTGTTTGGTCTTGATGCAGAAATTTAACCTTCGCTATTTACCCATATTTGAAAGTCGCCATTTTCGGGGAATCATTTCTACCGACGATATTATTGAAGAGATACTGACAAATGGTCCTTTAGTCCCCGAACTAGCCAACGTGGAGATCCTAACTGACGGTTCATAATTCGTCATTTCCGCGCAATTTTCCTGGAAACTAATTAGAGCGTTGACTATTTAAGGCTAGGCGAAGAAGACTCATCCTGACCTAATGGCCCCGTTTTTGGAATAATATGGTCCGAAAGCGGCCTTATCAGCAGATTACTAATCATATCCAATCGATTGCCCCTCAGCGTTGAATCTGAGGGTGAACAAATCCGGGTCCGCTTGAGTTCAGGAGGCCTGGTATCTGCGATAAGAAGTTATTTTTCTAAAGAAAAGGAACTTGGAGGCGAGAAGCTCGAGAAGGTATGGATAGGTTTGGCTGATTTTACAGAGGATAATTGGCAGAATGAGGAAGTAGTCCGATTTGTCTCGCAACTTGATTTTAAGATCGTTCCGTATTTTATTGATAAAAGTTCCTATAAAGATTATTACAGTGGATTTTCAAATTCGGTTATTTGGCCACTATTTCATTATTTTTCTTCTATTGTAGACTATCAAACTTCATTTTTTGAGGCATACGTGAAAGTAAATGAATTTTTCGCCAATCATTTGAATGAGTTTTTGCAGCTAGGCGATATAATTTGGATTCATGATTATCATTTGCTTTTGCTGCCGGGCCTGATCAGATCCGCCCATAGCAATGCTTCAATCGGCTTTTTTCTTCACATACCATTTCCTGCATATGAAACCTTCCGACTGTTGCCTAGGCGTTGGAAAAAAATGATCCTGGAAGGAATGCTCGGAGCTGATATCATAGGTTTTCACACACATGATTATGTCCAGCATTTTATTCAGTCTGCCCGGATCATACTGGGACTCGACAACCATTTTTATCTTATAGAATACAAGGACAGGCTTTTAAAAGCCGATCTATTTCCAATTAGTATTGACTACCATGGATTCAGAAAAGATGCAAAGAGTGAGGAAGTGAAAAAGCTTCACGACGAAATCAAACAAAAATTTAAAGGCAAGAAAATCATTTTCTCCGTCGATCGCCTTGATTACACGAAAGGATTGATGGAGCGCCTGGATGGTTATGAGTATTTTCTCAACCATTACCCTGAATGGAAGGAAAACCTGGTCTTTGTACTAAATGTTATTCCATCCCGAGATGAAATACCTGAGTATAGTGAAAGAAAAAGTCTGTTGGAGGAAAGAATTGGTAACCTTAACGGCAAATTTTCAAGTATCTCCTGGCAGCCTATCGTATACAGATATGCGCATATGGAGTACAATGAAATGATCGCGCTATACCGGGCTGCTAATATTGCATTGATTACACCGCTACGAGATGGAATGAACCTCGTGTCCAAAGAATTTGTGGCATGCTGTATTTCCAAAAGAGGCGTACTGATCCTGAGCGAACTGGCAGGTGCCGCAAATGAATTAAGTGAGGCCTTGCTCGTAAATCCCACTGATGTGGAGGATGTGGCCGAATCTATTCAGACAGCTTTGATCATGCCCGCCGAAGAACAGGCAAGAAGGTTAACAATCATGCAAAAGCGATTGGAGGAATATGATGTAGTGCGTTGGGTAAGAGACTTCCTGGAACAGCTGACCGAGATAAAACATCAGCAAGAGATACAAGATATAAAACTATTAAATCAAGATGGTATCCGAAACATTGTTCTTGAGTACAAGAAAGCAAAAAACCGCTGTCTCTTATTGGATTATGATGGAACATTGTCACCCATTGCGAGAGCACCCGACGACGCCATTCCAAGCCAAAAACTGAAAGATATTTTATCGCGGTTGGCCGCAGACAAAAAAAATACAGTAGGTATTATCAGTGGCAGAGAAGCGAACACACTCGACCAGTGGTTTGCGGATATTCCCTTAACGCTGGTCGCCGAGCATGGTGCGTGTGTCAGAAAACCCGGTGAGGATTGGCAATACCTTGCTCCTCCTTCTCAACAATGGAAAAATGAAATCAGGAATATCTTTCGCAGCTTTCAGGCCAGATCTATTGGTTCGTTCATGGAGGAAAAAACATATAGTCTCGCCTGGCATTACAGGAACACGCCGAGAGACCTCGGTCTCATTAGATCGAGAGAATTGGTGAATAACCTGTCTCATCTCCTCCAAAATATGCCCATCCAGGTAGTTCAGGGCAACAAGGTGATTGAAGTGCGAATTTCAGGATATGACAAAGGAATCATTGCGCTTAACCTGATATCTGAATTAAATCCAGATTTTGTTCTTTGCATGGGGGATGATACGACTGATGAAGACATGTTCAGGGCGCTTCAAAATAAAGCTTACACTATCAAAGTGTTGACAGGCATAACGGACGCGAGGAATACAATTCGATCACAACAAGAAGTATTGCCGTTGCTCACCAAATTTCTTGAATAGTATGGGACTGCATAGATACAAAATGGGAGTTATTGGTAACTGTTCATATATGGCTTATGTTGATACCATGGCAGATATTAAATGGCTTTGCCTTCCACGCTTTGACAGCAGCTTCATTTTCGGGTCATTATTGGATGAAAAAAAAGGTGGTCATTTTTATATCCAGCCAACCGAAGAAAATTTTACCACCAGGCAATATTATATGCCCAACACAAACATTCTTTGTACGGAATTCACCGTCTCGAAGGGAAAATTTGTGGTCAAGGATTGTGCACCAAGAATGGCCATCTACGAAAGAATCTTTAGGCCGCTGATGATAGTTCGAAAAATTGAATTGCTTGATGGTGATCCTTCTGTAAAAATTTGTTGCGAACCCAAGGGAAAGTACGGAGAACTTGTTCCGGAAATCGTATATGGAAGCAACCACGTGAGATTTATAGGTTTTGATACTCAGGTCAGATTGACCACTGATGTGCCGTTATCGTACATTGTAAATACTCAGCCTTTTGTGGTGGATCAGGATCATTACTTAGTTTTCACATACGGCGAACCACTTGAAGCACCATTGGAAGAAACAGCAGAGGAATTCATCCGCAAAACTGAAAAATACTGGCAAAATTGGGTTAAAACAGCGTATATCCCTTACCTGTACCAGGACGAATTAATCAGGTCTTCGCTGGTGCTGAAGCTGCATCAATATGAAGACACCGGGGGAATTATCGCATCAGGAACAACAAGCCTGCCTGAATATCACGACAGCAAGAGAAATTGGGATTATCGGTATTGCTGGTTGCGCGATACCTATTACACGTTGAAAGCATTCAACCAGGTGGGCCATTTCGAAGAATTGGAAAAATACTTTGATTTCATTTATAATATTCTCAGGAAAGCCGATAATTCCCTACAACCTTTATATTCTATAACCGGAGAATCTAATCTTCGGGAATATGAAGTTGATCTGGCCGGCTACGAGAACAACAAACCGGTTCGAGTAGGAAATAAGGCTTACATCCAGATACAGAACGACGTATATGGGCAAGTACTCGTAAGCCTGCTTCCTCTTTTTACTGATAGGAGATTGATTTGGTCAAAAAGAAGCAATTACAGGAACATCATTCCCTGGCTGGTAAAACAAATCGAGCGAACCTTAAAGCTTCCTGATGCCGGAGTATGGGAATTCAGGTCGAGAACTCAAATACATACCTACACTCTGCTCTTCCATTGGGCAGGTTCGTTGGCGGCCATGAAAATCGGAGCTTTATTCAATGACAAGAATCTCATTGACAATGCCAATGATCTCGCCACCGAAGCTCATGCACTGATTGAGAAGACATATGATCCCGTAAAAAAAGTCTACACACAAGGAATTGGAAGCAAAGATCTGGATGCCAGTACGCTATCGATGATTACCATGCATTATCTTGACAACGATTCTGCCAAAGCCAAATCGCACATTGCGGCATTGGAAAATGAATTGCTGGCCGATCATGGATTATTTTACAGGTATAAGCACTACGATGATTTTGGCTTTCCTGAAACCACTTTTCTTGTTTGCGCATTCTGGTATGTAGAGTCCCTGGCCTGCGTGGGAAGAGTCGATGATGCAGTTGCCATCCTGGATAAACTCCTTTCATTTGGCAACCATCTGGGAATTTTCAGTGAAGACGTTAGCGTAGACGGCTCACAGTGGGGGAATTTTCCTCAAAGCTATAGTCACGTCGGTCTTATAAATGCCGTCTTCCGGATAGCAAAGAAGTTGGATAAAGCGGATTTTATGTGAGGCAATTTTCTCTTGCGGCTATTTCAACGAGTCTATCCCCAGATTCACAAACAATCATGATCTCTTCCTTTAATGAAGCCTGTAGGCTGCACCGGCATTTTGATCGTGTGTTGGAAATTAGGTTTCTCCGGGGTGACCGGGGCACTATCCGTCTTTACCGTCCGATTGTATTTTCTCCTAATTAGATTTGGCCTTCTCCTAATCGTAATTTTATCAAATGCCATAAAATATCGATTTAGTAATGTGAAAAATGGAACTACCCAGGCGTGCACATAAATAAATCCTGGCTCATTTTTTAGCCATGCATTTTTTTTTAGGATTTCGAAGAAGCGGGAGTTGGTAAATTTAAAGCAATGACAGCCGTATGCACTTGTCTAATAATTTTATCGCGCAATTTTGTAAATTCCTTTGGTACTCTATTGTCCACCCAACACCATATTTCTAAATTCAACGTGTCTCCGTTATAATCTGTATAATACGCTTCAACTTTTTCAGGATTGGCGATTTCAGGGATTTTACCAAGTGTCTCCTTAATTTTTCCTTCCAATTGATTTGCATCGGTCTGTGCCGGAAGTGTTAGCGTAATATCAATTCGTCTGTCGCCGCTCAGGGTATAATTTGTTATTGGCTTTTGAAAAATATCCCTGTTAGGAACCATAACGTGAAGACCTTGAAAGCTTCTAATGGTCGTCGAACGAAGCTGAATTTCTTCTACCGTGCCTACAAAGCCATTAGTATCCACGATATGCCCAATATCGAAGGGCTTTCTAAAAATGATAAAAATACCCGAGATAAAATTTGCAGTTAAGTCCTGAAACGCGAACCCCAAAGCCAATCCAATAATTCCAGCGCCCGCCAAAAGAGAAGAGACGGCCTTCTCAAGATGTAAAAGATCAAAGCTGACAAAGAGGCCGATGACGATGACAATGACAAAAGCAATGCTCGAAAAGAGGCCACTGGTCGATTCTTTATCCGAAAGTTTTAAGAGCAGTTGGTAAATAAATTTCTTTACAAGTTTGGCTCCAAAATAAAATAAGATAAAAGCGAGAACAGCCAATACAAAGTTGGGTAATAATTTAATCAATCCTACCATCCAGGTGGAGAGTTTATTCCTAACCAGTTCAAACCAATTTTCCATAAATAAAAATTTCACGATCGTCCGGCAGCACTTCAATGGGAGACCTCCCAGTAATATGAGCCTGGGAAGATCTTTAGACCGGCATCGCCGGTTCCTCATAAAATAGCAATAAAAAAACCCCGACCATTCATTTTGAATTCGCCGGGGTCACATTACTGCTGATCTAACCGCCATACTAGGTTATTCAATCCTCATGCCACGGAATCAAGGGCACCAAAAAGGCTTATCTCACGGTGAGGCATGGGCCAGCTGGAAATGGATTGAGATGCAGGTCAATAGATGGCAAGAGTCCAATTTCTCCCCCGCGCGCAGGCCCAACTTATTGAATGCCTGATCATATTGGTTCCCTAAATGAAAATCCCGGAGTTCAATCCAGTGAGGAAATATTGATTCAAGGCTGTCCACAAGAAGTGGTAGGAGTTCCACATGCTGGGCAAGCAGCGTGGGCTCAGGGCCGTAGCACTTAATTTGATACCGTTAATCCGGAGTTGATCAAAAATTCAATCATCGCCCCTAAAAATTCTCACTAGCAAGAGTATCAAGCCAATTCCAGCAAGAATTAATATCCAGTAGGCATTGGCAGGCGGATAAATATAGAGATAGGGAATAACGAAGAGTAGAACGATCAGAAGATATAACCCACCGCTTGAAATATTTGACATAGACATAACGATGATGACCGGACAAAACTCCTGCCACAAAAGCAATCCCCCTGATACCATACCGGGCCGCGTGACGATTCAGGAAGCACATGACATTGGAAGAAATCATTATTGAACGAATACAGCAGGAAGGACCGATCTCATTCAAAGACTACATGGATTTGTGTCTGTACCATCCTGTACACGGATACTATAATTCCCAAGACAAAAAGATTGGTAAGGATGGCGATTACTATACGAGCCCTTGCGTCTCACCGGCCTTTGGCGCCATGATCTCAAAACAGCTCGAAGAAATTTGGCAGCAGATGGGCTGCAAGTCATTTATTGTTGTAGAATATGGCGCAGGTAATGGTCTGCTGGCTCACGATATCCTTCTGTACGCATCGCAAAATGCCGAGTTTTATAGAAATCTGGATTATTATATCATTGAAAAGAGTCCCTACATGCGGGCAGAGGCAGGAAAAATTCTTCCTTCAAAAGTAAAATGGTGCCAGCGCTTGAAGGATCTGGGGTGGTTTTCGGGTTGTATTATATCGAATGAGTTACTAGACAATTTTCCGGTTCACCAGATCGTCATGCAGGACCGGCTCATGGAAGTCTTTGTCGGATACCGGGATCAATTCACCGAAAACCTTGTTAATGGAAATGAACAGCTGATAGAATATTTCAAGGAACTGAATGTCTTTCTTCCCTATGGATTTCGCACAGAGGTGAACCTGGATGCCATTGAGTGGCTAAATGAAATTGGGGCTCAGCTCAGAGAGGGTTGCGTGCTAACTTTTGATTACGGCTATTTATCACTTGAATTATACAGGCATCACAGGTCGGATGGAACGCTTTTGTGTTATAAGGATCACCAGGTAAACGAGTCGCCTTATCAGGATATTGGAAAGCAGGATATGACCGCATTTGTAAATTTTTCAGCACTTCATCATTGGGGCGAAAAGTTTGGACTTGTGGGCTACGGATATATTGACCAGGCCTGCTTTCTGCAAAGGCTGGGATTTGAAAAATATTTACATCAAAGCCTCAATGGAAATCCCTTTCATTATGACGACTCCAAAGAAAAACAGATCAAAAAGATCCTCTTACAAAATTTGGGAAGACATATAAAAGTGTTAATCCAGGCAAAGAATTTCGATGCGAACTCGTTAACATGCCTGCAGGAGAAAAAAGAAATTGGATCAGAAATGTTCTAGTGTTTTTGCGCCTGGTTGATGGGAGCGCACTTGCATAATTTCTGCGTTTGCTTATACCGGTCTTTTAACTTGTTCTCGCCAGCCAAATAAAAGGCCCCGGCGTTAGCCGGGGCCACATCACCTGACTTCTCTTCGCTGGCATTATCCAGATCAGATATGAGGGTATGATCTCAGATTTAAAAAACCACCCCTAGAACAACTGATGCAAAGCTATAAATTGCCAAAATCGGGCCACTGCTATTTCGTTGAAGAGGCCTTCTTATCCGAACTTTTGTCGCGTCCAAATAGCTTTCTCAGCTTACTCTTTGCCCTCTCTAATGTAAGTTTCCTTTTATTGGGCAAATTCTTGCCCGCCCGATTGATGAAAAAATTAAGCATCGACATCGCTGATTGATATGGCGTACCTTTTTTTCGCTTACTCTTCTCAGCTGACTGCTTAAGGGAAGATGCGATCTGGTTTGCATTACCTGATTTAAAAATATCTTTTTCCAGATCCAGCGCATTGCTATGGTCCGTCACCGCAGCAGACCATTTCTTGTTTCCCCTATTTTTTGCTGATGTGGCTTTTGTTTTCATATGCTACTTTCAACAGGAATTGCAAAAATTTTACCTGCTTATTGGGCAGATCTCAATAACACGGAATTTATTTTTGCCCGCTTAATCATAAAAATGAAATCACCTCTACTCCTTCTGTTTTTTTGCGCCTGGGTCAATTCTTTTGCTCAACAATCCTCATCAACTGTTTCGGAAAAGCAAGTTTTTGGCAAGATCAAATGGCAATTCAAAACCGACGGAAAAATCTTTTCATCGCCGGTGATTGCTGGTGAGCTTGTTATGGTTGGAAGCTTAGACGGCAACCTGTATGCTGTTAACATCCGGACAGGCAAATTCGCCTGGAAATTCCATTCACACGGTGCGATACAATCTGCAGTTGCTCAATTACTGAACAATGTTTATGTGTTGAGTTATGACAGCCATTTATATGCTGTTGACCTGAGAACTGGCCGGTCGAAATGGCCCTTCAAGACCGGCGGCGAGAAAAAGATCGGGGCCCGCGGGACTCTGGAGGATGAAACCAGTGGATCAATACTTGGAAGATCCATTTGACTTTTTTCTTTCATCCCCTTTGATTGACACTGCTTCGGGCAAACTCTATTTTGCCAGCAGTGATGGCTTTGTATACGCATTAAATGCCACTAACGGCAGGCTGATTTGGAAATTTAAAACTAACGGCATTATCCATGCGAATTGAATGGATTAAGCCCTGTTCTGATAAGTAATCAATGAAGAAATCTTATTATGAAGATCTTCCGGCCGGAATGGTTTAGGAACAAATTCCTTGAACCCTTTCGAGATCAGATCAGCACGCATATTTTCGTAAACTGCGGCAGTAAACGCGATGGCAGGAATAGAAGGATTTATTTTTTTGATCTCGTTTAATGCCGTTGCGCCATCCATTTCAGGCATTTCCAAATCAATCAATATGAGGTCGAAACGATCTTTTGCAAATAGCTCAACGGCTTCGCGTCCATTATAAGCTTCTTTAACATCAATGCCCCATTTGGTGAGGAACCGGCGCGCAATCGACATGTTAATGGCGTTGTCTTCTGCAACCAGCACTTTAATGCCATTGAACATCGACAAATGCTTCACCTTGCTCTCATCTATATACATTTTGCGGTTGGCATTAATGGCCAATTTCAGCGTGAAATGGAATGTGCTTCCTTTTCCTTCTTCACTCTCCAGCATCAATTCGCCATGAAATAGATTGACCAGCTTTCGTGTAATAGTCAGACCCAACCCCGTTCCTCCATATTTCCTCGTAGTATTTACATCAGCTTGTGTAAAGCTTTCGAAGATTTCCTGTTGCTTATTTTGTGGAATGCCGATACCCGTATCCTTCACCATAAACTGGATCGTTGCCTTCTGACTAGTCGAGAAAATTTTTCTTGCAACCAATGTGATCCCTCCCTGGTGAGTGAATTTGATGGCGTTGGACAATAGATTACTGAAAACCTGGTTGAGACGAGTTTCGTCGGTGAGGAATTCTACGTCGAGTGATTCATCAATATCGGTGTTAAATTTAAGGCCCTTGGCGTGTGCCTGCGCTGCAAATTGAATTGTCATCTTTTGCAGGAATTGTTTCATATCCACAGGTTCCTGGCCAAGCTGAAGTTTACCGGCTTCAATCTTATTGAAATCAAGGATTTCATTGATCAGCACCATCATATGCTCGGAAGAGTATTTCAAAATATCCAGATGAGATTTTTGTTCCGGCAAATGTGTTTCCTGCAATAGCAGGTTCGATGCCCCGATAATACCGTTGAGGGGTGTGCGCAGTTCGTGGCTCATATTCGAAAGAAACCTCGATTTAGCCTGCGACGCAACTTCTGCTTTTTGCTTGGCTTTCATGAGCTCAAATTGAGCGCTCTTGATTTCTGAGATATCGAGAATACTTATTTTGAGAAATCGCGTTCCCCGATCAAGAAAGGGAACGATATTGACAAATGCATAAAATACTCTTTGTTTCGAAGTAAATCCAAGCTCCCCCTGCCAATTCTTGCTATCGTTGTGTGCCAATCGTTGCTCAATTTCATTGAAGAGCTTAATATGTTCATCCACAAACCAATTTTCGATGTTGGTTCCTTCGATCTCTTTCTTGCTTTCAATTTCGAATAATTCAACAGCCCTGTTATTGCAACCGGCAATCACTCTTCTCTGTGCATCCATAATGAATACACCATCCAACGAAGTATCATAAATAGTATCCACGAATTGCTTTTCCTGTAAAATAGCTTCTTCATTATCCCGGTTAACACGTAAAATCGCATAAGAGAACAGGGTAGTTAAAACAAGTGAAATTGCAAGGTTACTGTTGTATATCCTGGTGAACATGCCAACAATACTCACCTGGTAGTAGTTCTCATAGGGACTCACATTCAAACAAATCAACACAGCAATGACCGTGATCAGGTAAACGAATTTCAACTCGCGGAAATCCCGCTGAACACTGATGACAAAAGTCATGATCAAAAAGTAAGGAAAATAAAGAAGGTATTCACCCGCTTTCAATCCCTCGACATAGTTCATAACTATCAGGTATATATTAATATTTACGATCGAAACAATGCGCGCGAGTTCAAATCTTTTTCTTGCGTTGAGGTGAAAAGCGAGGATAAAAATATATCCGGCTGTGAGGTTGATTAAAGCGCTGATATAGAGACTTAGCGTGAAATAACTGACAACCGACAACAGGTTGCCACAAAGAATGAGAATAATGAATTGGTTGAACCGGATAATCTTTTTCCGCTGTGCCGCTGAATTGGTGTCATCCAATCCGGAAAAGGCGATATCCTGATAAACCGACCATAGGACAGGTAATAGTCTTCTTTTCACAGAGGTGAAAGATTAATTATTGAAATA
>PSRA01000127.1 GCA_003175695.1 Bacteroidota bacterium
GAAAGGGATGCGTCTTAAACCCCTTGACCAACGCGGCGTGCTGCTCAGTAGCCTTAACGGTTTTTCCCGTAAAAGGAGTGCAAAGATAACAGTCGGAGAAAAGATAGCCAAAACATTTTAGGAGTTCCTCCCCAAGGAACCGGGCGTCCGGCCAATTTTAAATAATTTTTTATTTGGAGCCGGTCATTTGTTCGCTCTTCAGCATTATTTCGTCGAACTCTCACCAGGTGGAATTTTCATCGGGCAAGGACAACTTTGTGCGTTCTTAGTGGATCCTTCGTGTATTCTAAGATCTTTTACATATATAGCGCTTCATTTCAATTTCAACACCATTTTTCCAAATTGCCTGGCTTCATCCATCTTTTTCAAAGCTTCATTGACTTGACTAAAATCAAATACTTGATCTACAACCGGTCTTATTTTATGTGCATTGACAAATTCAATCATAGCACCAAAATCCTGGGGATTACCCATGGTCGTTCCTAAAATATTGAGCTGGTTCCAGAAAATTCTCCGGACTTCAATAACAGATGGATTTCCCATCGTCGCGCCATAAAAGACGACTCTTCCTCCAGGCCTTGCCACTTTAAACAGATCATTCATTCCATCGCCTCCTGCGCCATCTAAAATAATATCCACCGCACCTGCTGTTTCTTTTAATTTTTCGACCCAATTATCCTGGCGATAACTGACGCCACCCATTGCTCCCAAAGCCACAGCTTTTTTAATCTTCTCTTCGGATCCGGAACTCACATATACATCGACGTTAGCTGCTAACGCAAATTGGAGGGCCATGAGCGCAACGCCACCGCCAATACCCGTAATCAATAATTTTTCTTTCGCATTGATCTTTCCTCTTGTAAACAAGCCACGAAAAGCTGTCGCACCCGCCAAGGGAATGGCTGCTGCGTCTTCAAACGACAGATGCGCAGGTTTCAAATAAAGGTTAGTGACTGGAACTTTTACATACTCTGCCCATGTTCCATCTTGCGGCAGACCCAGAATCGAAAAATTTTTAGGGTCTTGAAAGCCAGGATCATCTCCCCAATGCATAGCCGGATCTATGATTACTTCTTTACCTACCCAGGAATCGTTTGTTTCGGCCCCTGTCGCCTTAACTATGCCGGCGCCATCAGAACCAGGAACAATCGGAAATTTTAATCCTGCATATTTCCCTTTCTGAATCCACAAATCACGATGATTAATTGCTGCCGCATGAATTTGCACCAGGGCTTCTGCGGGCGATAAGGAGATATCAGCGACATCCTGCCATTCTAAATCCTGATTTTTATCCTTGAGTACCCATCCTTTCATAAAACAAAAATAGGCGCAATCTTCTTAGATCAGATGGAAGTTTTATTTAAGTATTTGACTATTGATTTGCGGTTGCCTTAGCCACTTTAATGATCTTGTCATTATTGTTACCATTGCTGGTGCAAATAAAAACTTCTCCTCGGGGTGAAATGCAAACATCACGCATTCTTCCGTATTTATTTACAAAGAACTCATTGGTTTCCGCAATTCCGTCATTGGTGTCCGTTAGTTTCAATTGGATGAGCCTGCTGTCTTTCAGCGTTGCAAGAAGAAGAGAATTTTTCCATTGCGGAATGAGATCGTTGTTGTAATAATTCATACCACTGGGCGCAATCGTCGGTGTCCAGGCCTTGATTGGTTCTTTGACATGGTGAGCGGCACAGAATGCCTGCTCGGCTCCCGGATCACAATACCCTAAAACATTTGGCCATCCGTAATTCCTTCCTTTTTCGATTATATTTATCTCATCATCTGAATCAGGGCCGTGTTCTGAGCTGTAAAGCCTGTTGTTGGCAAATACAAGCCCTTGCGGGTTGCGGTGACCAAAAGTCCAGATAGGATTATTTGGCATCGGATTATCAGCTGGAATGGTTCCGTCGAGATTCACACGGATGATCTTTCCGTTGAATACCGTGGTATCCTGCGGATTGAGTGTATTGGAAGCATCTCCTGTCGTGATGTATAATTTCAGATCCGGTGTGATGACCAGCCTGCTTCCATTGTGATTGCTTGCAGCGTGATAGCCACTGAAAATAGTTGTAGGATTAATTAAAGTAGTTCCATTGTATTCAAACCTCACGACTTTTCCCTGGTAGCTGCCAGCATTGTTGAAGTCATAAGAGACATATACATAATGGTTATGCGCAAAGTCAGGATGGAGGACCATGCCCAGCAATCCCCCTTCATTAATGGAGACTACTTCGCTGATGGCTAGTACCCGCGTAACTGCCCCGGTTGTAGGATCGACTCGACTCACGGTTCCACCCCTTTCGGTCATCCAGATAAAATTGTCCGGGCCCCACAAGATTTCCCAGGGAAAATTTAGATTTGAAGTAAGAACAGTATCGGTGATGTTAACTGGTGTAGTATTGGACGATTTGTTTGATTTGCTGCAGCTGAAAAAAAGCGGTATGAGAAGAGTCCAGATGCATTTTTTCATATAAAAGGATTAGGTGCAATACAAAAAAAGCTAAAACCATGCCGTCTATCATTTAGGAAAACAGTGATTGGCAATATTTATTCTGTCAATTCCAAAAGTGTTAATTTTAGTACCTCAAACCTAAATTCTTCATTATGAACTCCAGGAATCTAACCTTGATCATTGTCCTTATTGTGATTCTAATATTTGGAGGATGTGCGTGTAACAGCTACAATAGTCTAGTTAAGCTGGATGAAAATGCTAAGCGTTCGTGGGGAGATGTGCAGAACACTTACCAACGAAGGTCAGACCTGATACCTAATCTCGTAAATACAGTAAAAGGCGCTGCCAACTTTGAACAACAAACATTAATACAGGTACAGGAAGCAAGATCGAAAGCAACCCAGGTTAAAGTGGATGCGAATGATTTGTCTCCTGAAAAAATTGCCCAGTTTCAGCAGGCGCAAGCACAGGTAACGGGAGCATTGGGCAGACTATTGGCGGTAGCGGAAAACTATCCTGATCTGAAGGCGACGCAAAATTTTCGCGATCTTCAGGCACAACTGGAAGGAACAGAAAACAGGATCAATGTTGCCAGAAGGGATTTTAATGGGGCCGTCAACGATTTTAATGCAAATACCAGGCGTTTTCCAAACAACCTGGTTGCCGGCATGTTTGGATTCAGACCAAAAGGTTACTTCCAGTCAGAACCCGGCTCTGAAAGAGCACCGGAGGTAAAATTCTAAATTTGTTTGACCAAACTTTGAGAATTGAGAATTCCATTCATTTCACGGAAAGCTTTTTTTACAGATGATGAAATAAAGCAAATCGTCGAAGCCATTCGTGCAGCTGAAAAGCGAACCAGTGGTGAAATCCGCGTGTATGTGGAAAGTCGTTGCCGTTTTGTAAATCCTGTGGACCGTGCTGCAGAAGTTTTTTGGATTTTGAAGATGGAAGAGACCGAGCAACGGAATGGCGTTTTGGTATATGTGGCTACCAAGGACAAACAGTTAGCAGTATATGGCGACAAGGGGATTCATGAAAAAGTGGGTGTCTCCTATTGGAATCAGGAAGTCCGCAAGATACTTGGTCATCTTGCCAAAGAAAGTCAGGCCAATGCCATCAAAAGAATCGTGACAGACATTGGAGAAGAATTGCGAACCTATTTCCCTTATGACGGTGATACAGATAAGAATGAACTTCCGGACGATATTGTATTTGGCAGATAAATCTAAAATCAAGGCAAAGGCTCGTAGCAGGCATTCATGAAAAAACTTACCTGGATATTAATTGGCCTACTGGCCTATTCAATCGGCTTCACACAAACTATCGACCAGATTGCCAGCAGACCGCCCAATCCCCCAAGGCTTGTTAACGACTTTGCGCAAGTGATGACGCCGGATCAAATCAGTTCCCTGGAACGCAAACTGGTAGATTATGACGACAGCACGTCCACGCAAATCGCCGTGGTGACCGTCAAAACAGTAGGCGATATTCCCATAGAAGATGCTGCACTAAAGATTTTGCGCGGATGGAGAGTTGGAAACAAAAGGACGAATAATGGCATCGTAATATTAGCAGCTATCCAGGACCGCAGAGTTTTTATTGCAACTGGTTATGGTATGGAGGGCGTCGTTCCTGACATTATAGCTAAACAGATTATAGATAATGAGATTACCCCCAACTTCAGAGATGGAAATTTTTATAGAGGTTTTGCCCAGGGTGCTGATGCAATCATCAAGGCGGCAGCGGGCGAGTATAAAGCACCGGAAGGATATAACAGGAGAGGGCAGCATGGACCTTCCAGCGGAAACATTCTGGGAGTAATCATATTTTTCGTGGTGATTTTAATTTTGATTGGTAGAAGTGGTGGTGGCAAAGGAGGTGGCATGATGAGCCGCACGGGATTCCTTCCCTGGATGATGATGGGGATGATGATGGGTCGCGGGCGTGGAGGATTCGGTGGCGGAGGTTATGGTGGTGGCGGCTTTGGAGGAGGTGGATTTGGCGGATTTGGTGGAGGATCGGGAGGTGGTGGTGGTGCGGGCGGCAGCTGGTAAGATGCAAAATAAAAGCGGAGGAAAAGAGTGGGAGCGTAAGATAAACGCCCTTCACTTTGTTCCTCCGCTCTTATTTTGCGTGATATAAACTAAAACCCTCTTGGGCTGATTTTTGACCTGATATAGTCTGCCTGATCTTTGTGCCCTGCCGAATCTTTTCTATCAGCGATTGGCTTAAGAATATTATTGTTAATCAGGTTACCCAGTTCCTCTCTTTGTTCGGAAGAAATAGCATCTCTGAATCTTACAATGGCGTCCACGCCTTTTTTCACCTGCTCCGTGTTATCGATCTTCAACAGCATACCTGCGAAATAAGGAAGGTTGTCCATCTTTTTCTGGGAAAACGGCATTTTATCGAATCCATCTTCCAAAGCCTCAAAATTTTCAAAATGACCGGATTTGATAGATATCTCTATGATGGCCGTCATAAGATTTCCTTTGGCCGGTTCTTTAATGAATTTTTGGGCAATATCCGATGCCTGAACCGGGTCCAGCTCACTAAGTGCTGACAAGGCATTTCCTGAGACAGAATAGGAAGAATCATAAACAGCCTTCAGAAACAAACTCTTGTAAGTAGGTTTATTGTACTTGCCTAATAGTTCGATGGCTTTAGCTCTCACCAGGGCGCTGGAGTCATTTTGAGCAAGTCCGAATATAATGGGCTCGAAAGCGTCTTTGATATTTTTCCTGTCCAGATCTAACGAACTCATAACGAAAATCCTTAACTCATCATACCGGTCATGCATAGCTGTTTTTAGCAGGTCCACGGCCTTGTCATTATCCTGTTGCTCGGCACATGCATCAATTGCTTCGCGACGATCGAGATAGCGGCCTGCATGCTTATATTGATGGATAAAATTATCGAGCGTCTTATGGTCTTTCTTTTCGCAAAGAATGATCTTATCACCATCCACATTCACCAGGTCCGGACGTTTTGAATAGGAATAGGTGAAAGTGTCAGTCTTATTCTCCACCCAGACTTTGTGCCTTTGCTTGTTTGCACCGTGATAAATATCAATTGCCAGGGGAAGCCTGAAAACTTTACCAGCGGCTTCTCCGGCGGTGTCGTGTGCCTGGGTTTGACTAATCACCACCTTTACTTTTCCCGCTGCATCATCATAGATATATTTGATATCCAGTTTCGGGTGGCCACTACCGTAATACCATTGATTCCAGTACCAGTGCAAGTCCTGCCCTGTCACTTCTTCAAATGCAAGCCTCAGTTGATCAGCTTCGCCGTTTTTATATTTATTCGTATTGAGATAAAGGTTCAGTGACTTAAAGAAAGCACTATCGCCGACATAATTTCTAAGCATATTCAGGATGCGGCCGCCTTTCGAATAACTGACCATGTCGAACATGTCTTCCCGGTCTGCGTAATGATAGCGAACGAGGTCTTTGTATGGATTTGTCTCATCAGCAAGGTACTTCTGCAGGTCTTTAAAGTTTGTCTCATCTCCCGCATCTTTTCCGTACTTGTATTCATTCCACAAGGTTTCGCTGAAATTGGCAAAGGATTCATTCACGGTCAGGTTGCTCCAGCTTTCCGCAGTGACCAGGTCGCCAAACCATTGGTGAAACAATTCATGGGCAACATAGGTTTCGTAAATATTTCCATCGGCTAGTTGCCTGGCATCCTGCTGCAATACATCAGAATGAAGGGTGGCGGTTGTATTCTCCATGGCGCCACTCACATAATCACGTGCCGTCATTTGTGAATACTTATTCCAGGGATATTCCACTCCCAAAACCTTTGAGAAGAAAGCCATCATTTCGGGTGTATTTCCAAAGATTCGTTTGGCCACTGGCGAATATTCTTTCTCCACGTAGTAATTGACTTCTTTGCCCTTGTATGAATCCTTGATCACGGCATAATCACCGATGCCCATAAAAAACAGGTAGGGGGCATTGGGTTCGTCCATTTTCCAGGTATCCGTCCTGGTGCCATCGCTATTATTTTTTTGAGAAATCAGTTTTCCATTCGACAGGCTCACGTATTTAGCAGGAACAGTCATGATGAATTCCTGGGTAGATTTTTGGTCGGGCTTGTCAATGGTGGGACACCAAACAGAAGTAGATTCAGTTTCTCCCTGGGTCCAAACCTGGGTCGGCTTGTCTGCCTCTTCTCCTTTCGGATTAATAAAATAGAGTCCTTTGGCATCTTTTATTGCCTCGCTTCCATGAGTTTTAAATTCATTAGGTTTTGAAGTATAATCGATGAAAACTGTATATGGTTCATTGCTTTTATAAGTCTTGTCCAGCCTGATTTTCAGGATCTCACCATCATAAGCAAATTTGAGTGGAGCATTTTTTGCGTCCCTTACCATCGAAATTTGATGGATATCCATCCCTTTGGCGTCCAGTGACAAAGAATCCGTCGGGTAAAAATGCGGTTTCAAAGTGATCCACACCTTACCGTACATATATGATTTTTCGTAATCGAACTTTGCTTCTAACTTGGTATGAACAAGGTCATTGATCTTGGTAGCGGCGCCCCTATAGATCAATTTCCAGTCTTTTTGGTTGTTTTCGGACGGGGTTTGTGCAGATAATGCCAGGCTAATCAGTGAAATAAACAATAAAAGCTGTGATCTTTTCATTATATATTAATTTCTGGGTTGCAAAGGTAAAAATTGAATAACGCAAGCCTGACATAAATTATGTAAAAGGCAGTTAAATAGTATGGAGTCAATGCTTCTGGAGGTGACCAGGGAGGTTATGTGGTTGGTGAAGGTCTACGCAACCGGAATCACAAAGGAAGAAAAATGAAAGTCCCATCGGGTATTGAACCTTGTAATATTTGTCATTTGTTAAAGCTTTAGGGCAGGGGGCGATGACGATTTTTTGGCCGGTTGGCAAATCATACCATAAGAACAGGAGCTTTTGAAAAAGACAAGTATTTCTTTTGCCGAAAGCTGATAAGAACCTGGTAATTATTTCTAATAAATAATAATAATCTGTCGTGGCTCCACTATATTTAACCAACGGCTACTAAAATGGCGAAATTAGGTCTTGCTATAATCTTCACCCTTCTTGTACAATTTGGTCACTCACAGCAACCTGGATATGTTGTTTTGATCGATGCTGATAAAGAGCAGATCTTTCATGTCCGGATCGGCGATACCATCTACGCCTCGTCGAGCCTTGGGCATTTGACTATTCCTCATTTGAAAGACAGCACCTATAGATTAGCGATAGGATTTCCCAGGAGTCAGTCCAGTGAGATCGTTTTTTCTGTCAGGGTGAATAAAAAAGACCTGGGATTCCAATTAAAGAATGAAGATGGGAAAGGTTGGGTTTTGTATAATTGGCAAACAAGGGATACAAAATTGCCGGTCAGGGATCCGGATTCCAAGCCGGTCTTTGAAGAAAGAGGAGTGAAGAGGGATGATGCTTTTACCAGGCTAATGGCAGCTGTTGTTAATGACACATCGGTTATGTACAACGCATTCGTGGCAGAAAAGGTGAACCTGGATTCAACGAAAAAACTAGCTGCTAATAAAGACAGTGCACAGAATCTGAATCCACGAAAGGGAAAGCCTGCAGCAGCGGTGACGGCAGCCGCCACTGTTCCGACTAAAAAGCAAAAGAATGCAAAGAAAAACGAAGTGAAAGAAGCGATTCAAAAAATAGATGAAGTAGCAACAAGTGCCGGACTCAAAATGACCTATATGTCGACTTTGAAAGATGGAAAAACTGATACCGTTGCTCTCATCATCCCGGTTGAAAAGGAAAATGAAGCTGCCGTGATTCAAAAAGATACAACCCTGGTCGTGGCTCAACAGCCAACCAAGAAGAAAAGAAAACGCCAAAAGAATGCTGCAGATTCGGTGGTCAATGTAACCCCGGCAAATCCTACGGCAGATACTGGCGCCCGAGTGCAATTACCTGAATGCAAGAGCGTAGCGTCAGATTATGACCTGGATGTTTTGCGCATGAGTATACTTACAGCAAATCATCAGGAGGATAAGATTGCCGTGGCGGGCAAGACATTTAAAACTAAATGCTTTACTGTTAAGCAGCTTCGGACGTTACTAGAATTATTTTCAAATGATAAGACGCGGTATGCCTTTCTGCAAACCGCCTATCCATTTACTTCCGATCGCAACAACTTTGGTCAATTGGCAGATATGCTGACTGATAAAGAATATGCGTCGCGGTTTCACCAGGATTTTCCCTAGACTTTGAGATGATGTAAGGGACTCCCAGAGGGAACGGGGAGGTCTGTATATTTGCCAATGCCCCGTTATTTTTTGGAAGTCGCTTATAAAGGAACTGAATTTAGTGGTTTCCAGATCCAGGATAATGCTAATTCAGTCCAAACTGAAATAGAAAAAGCCTTTGGGATTTATTTCAGAAGAACGATTGATATGACAGGGTCTTCCCGAACCGATGCGGGTGTCCATGCATTGAAGAATTTTTTTCATTTTGATTTTGCAGCGTCGATAGATCACAATGCGTTGTATCACATCAATGCAATTTTGCCGGCGGATATTGTTTGCAGGGGGTTGTATGAAGTAGATGGAAATGACCATTGCCGTTTTGATGCCTTGTCAAGAAGGTATGAGTATAGGATTCACCGGCGCAAGGATCCTTTTTTACGTGACCGTTCTTACTATTATCCCTATGCGCTGAATACGGCGGACATGAAAGAAGCCGCTTTGATGGTTCTCCGCCATAATGATTTTACAAGCTTTTCTAAACGTAATACACAGACGAAGACCTTTAATTGCCAGGTAAAAATGAGTCGGTGGACAGAGAGTGGCGAGACATATGTGTTTGAAGTGGAGGCGAACCGGTTTTTGCGAGGCATGGTAAGGGGACTGGTGGGAACGATGTTGCAGGTGGGTAGAGGTAAGATAGATGTCAGGGGATTTGAGTCTGTGTTGTTGGCGAAGGACAATACGAAAGCGGATTTTTCAGTGCCTGGTCATGGACTTTTTTTGGTAAATGTGGAATATCCTGAAGGCATGTTGAAAGCTGTCAGTCAGGATGAAGAAAGTTAGATGCCTAACCACAAAAGACGTCTGCTCTGGGTCCTCAGGTCTCCTCTATGGTAAAACAACGCTCCATCTTCAGCGAGGCACTTTTTCAAAAGAGAAGAATCAAAATCTTCTGAGCAGAAAGCAGAGAGAAAATAAAGGAGGATCTGCTGTGCGCGAAAAAAATAAATCATAAAATCATGTGAAGGATGACGAAAAAAATTTGGTAGGAATTTG
>PSRA01000212.1 GCA_003175695.1 Bacteroidota bacterium
AAAATGCAGAGCCGAAATTGACTGCTATTTTCAAGGATCTGATTGATGAATTGTAATATTAACTTTTGTATAACGCCTGTCCATCGTGCAATGCATAATTTGTCGAAAAAATTTGTGACTGCAGGGAAATTCCCATTGTTATTGATGTCAATGATTCTGATCGGTTGCCTGCTGAATCAAATTTCCATGGCCCAGGACCCTACGCAAAGGTTTAGAAATTTCGGAGGCGGTGGAAAAGGATCCGACACGGCTCTAAAGCATCGAACAGAAGATACAATCGTAATAAATTTTAGGTTCCTCGATTCAAGCAGGTTGCGAAAGTTTGATTCGTCCGTATATGATTTCTCAAAAAAAATTCCTCTTCCAAACACTTATTTCGACCTGGGAAATTTTGGAACCGCAGCCCGAAACCTTGTATTTGCTCCAAATATGAAGCCCGGGTGGGATCCGGGATTACATGCCTACGATACTTACCTGTTTACTATTGATGAAACTAAGTTTTACAATACTACCAGGCCCTACACAGAACTGGGTTACCTGATAGGAAGTAAGGCTGAACAAATGATCAGTCTCGTTCATACCCAAAATATTACCAAGGACCTTAATGCTGCATTCCAATACAGGTTAATCAATGCGCCGGGAGCTTTTCAAAATCAAAATACCAACCACAATAATTATCGTTTCACAACGTGGTATCAGTCGAAGAATAAGCGGTACCAGGCTTTCCTCATTCTGATGGGAAGTAAGCTGCAATCCTCGGAGAATGGAGGGATAAGAGATCCGAAACAACTGGATTCAATAGGCTACAGTGACCGGTTTGCTATTCCTACCCGTCTGGGTCTGATAAAAAATGCCCAGTTTGTAGCCAATCCGTTCTCAACTAACATCACTACCGGTTCTTTTTACAGCGTGGGAAATTTCCTGTTGAGGCAGCAGTATGATATCATCGGAAAGAAAGATTCAATTGTAACAGATACCACCGTTATACCCCTGTTTTATCCGAGGGTCAGAGCCGAGTATACAATTAATTATAACACGTATCACTATCGTTTTGTCGACCAGGATCCCGATAGCGTATTTTATATATCGTACTATAATTTCTTTTCAACGCCAGACACTATTCGATTGAGTGACCAATGGCACCAACTGATTAATGATTTCTCCTTATATCAATTCCCAGACGCCAAAAACCCGCAACAGTTTATCAAAGCAGGAGCAAGCATCGAAAACTTGAAAGGATTCTTTGACGCAGGTTCAAAGACTCTTTACAATGCATTTATTCACGGAGAATACCGTAACAAAACAAGGAACCAGAAATGGGATGTGGAGGCGTATGGAAAACTTTACCTGACAGGCGCCAATTCGGGAGACTATGATGCATACATCAGCCTGAAAAGACAGATTAGCAAAAACCTGGGTTCACTACAAGTAGGTTTTCACAATGTCAATCGGACGCCCTCGTTTGTTTTTGACAGGGAAAGTAGTTTCGGATTTGGAAATCCGAACACATTTTTCAGTAAGGAGAATAATACTAATTTATTCGGATCGCTTGAATTGCCAAAACTGCGGATGGTTTTATCGGGAAATTATTATCTCATTAATAATTATACGTATTTTCAAAGGCATTACAACCAGGCTCAGGAGACCAATCCATTTAATGTGTTGCAGATATCACTGGACAAAGTTTTCGTTGTGGACAGACATTGGGTTTGGAGGTTGTTGCTGGTTGCTCAGCAAAAAGCAGGGGCCTCGCCAATTAATATTCCGGCAATTGTGACTTTTAATCAGCTCGGTTATGAAGGAAATTTGGGATTCAAGAACCTGTTGATCGCTTTTGGTTTGGAAGCCCGCTATTTCACTGCTTATAAAGCCGACGGTTATTCTCCTCCTGTAGGCCAGTTCTTCATTCAAAATGATACTACGATCAGGCAAAATCTGCCCGATATCAATGCATATATTCAGTTTCGTATTCGCAGTTTCACTGCTTACGTGCGGGGAGAAAATCTAAACACTTTTGCAATCGGTCACCCTGTCGGCACGGGATTCTATAATAATAATTTTGTTGCTCCGTATTATCCTTATCCTGGTTTCCGATTCAGGATTGGTATCTTCTGGACTTTTGTTAATTAGCTTTCGAGCAAGGCGGTTGACAGTTGACAGGATTTAATTTTTAATTTAGTTTGCTTTATCAAACAAAGGGCCGAAGAACTTAAGACTTGTCAACTGTCAACTTCTTTGTGTGAAACAGAAATACTTATTAATTTAGCTTTTTAAATGAAAACGGCCTCTTCAATATTTACATCCTTCTTAAGATTCATTCAGTCCCTATTTATAAAAAAAGATTGCTGCAAATGATACGAACCATCTTTGTATTATTTTTCACCCTTATTACCATGGAAGGATTCTCTCAAATAAAAATCGGTCAACAGGCGCCAGACCTTGCCTTGCCTGACCAACAAAACAATGTCATTCATTTGTCTGACCTCAAAGGCAAAGTGGTGCTAATTGATTTTTGGGCGAGTTGGTGTGGGCCTTGCAGAAGAAATAATCCGCAACTGGTAAAGCTCTACAACAAGTATCATAACAAGGGCCTGGAAATCTATGGAATTTCTATAGATGACGATCTTTCTGCATGGAAACTTGCTGTTGTACACGATCAGCTGACCTGGATCCAGGTAAATGATAACAAAGGCTGGGATGCACCTTCAGCACTCACTTATGGTGTGGATGCAATACCAGCTTCATTTCTTGTTGACAAGAGTGGAGTTGTCCGTCATAAAGATTTAGTTGGGTGGAACCTTGAAGTTGAATTAAAAACTTTGCTGAAACAATAATGCTTCTCACACTTTCTCCTGAGGATGAGATTCTTCGCATTGGGCATTTTCAGTTTCTATTTCCAGGGTGGCATGTTGGATATTGAGATGAAATAGCTCGTGCTTGATTTCCTGTTTGATTCTCTCCACCGTATTCATGTCGCTATCTTTTGCTACGAGCACGTGAGCAGTTAATGCGTTTTCCGTTGTACTGATGGCCCAAATATGAATATGATGAAAATCGCGCACGCCATGGACCTTATTGATAACCGCCTGAACATGCCGCAAACTGATTCCTTCCGGTACAGCGTCGAGAGAAAGTCGAAGACTATTTTTTAGCAATTGCCAGGTGCTGATGAGAATGATTGCGCCAATCAGCAGGCTCAGCGCAGGATCGATCCAATAAAAGCCAGTGAAATAAATCACGATTCCACCAATAACCAATCCGGCAGAAACCACTGCATCGGCCATCAAATGAAGAAATGCGCTCTTGATATTCAGGTCTCTATCCTTACTTTTTAAAAACAAAAGCGCGGTAATTGCGTTGATGAATATTCCAATTAATGCAACCAATGAAATGACCTTTCCTGGCAGCGGCTCAGGATTAAAAAGTCGACGCACAGCCTCATAACTTATTGCACCAATGGAAAGAAAAAGTACCGCGGCATTTAGCAAAGCCACCAATACCGTCGTTTTTTTGTAACCATAAGTAAATTTTTCATTGGATTTCACCTTGGCGAGACGGAAGGCAAATAATGACATGCCCAAACTTGCCACATCCGCGAGGTTATGGCCGGCGTCAGAAAGCAAAGAAAGGGATCCCACGTTGAAGCCGACAATCGCTTCAATTACAACGAATAGCAAATTGAGGATAATGCCGATAATAAACGCATTATTTACCTGCTTCATGTCAATGGCATGGTGATGTCCATGCGAATGTGCATGTTGATGACCGGCATGTGAATGATCCATGAAATGATTTGGTTGCTAAATTACAGCTAGTTAGGGAGAATTCTCGTCGGACCAAGGTATAGAGCGCCCCATTACTACGACTCAATTAGATTTTTTTATTTTAATTTTGTTAACTTTATTCTGCCAACCCCCAATCGTCCTCCCAACCGTCACATTGCGGTTACTAGCCCTGGTCTTATCGTAGCTAAATAATCCCCACCTTTTGACCTTGCCGGATCAAGAATTTGGCCCGGTTCATTTCCCCGTGAATTCCCTTGCATTAGCCGCCATTCTTCTGCACCCGTGAATTAATCTTAATGCGTTCTCTCATTTCGTTCACTCATTTAAAATTTATCTTATGGCATTCAATTTGATCGACTCGGTAAAAAGTCTCATCAGCCCTGATCTTGTTGGTAGAGCTGCGGGCATGCTTGGTGAAAGTGAATCTGGAATCACCCGTGCGGTAAGTGGAATTGTTCCATCTGTGTTTGCGGGTGTATTGAACAAGGCCGGCTCTGGCGACGCAGCTGGTGTTTTGAACATGGCGAAAGATGCAGCCAATACGGGAATATTAGCCAACCTGGGTGGCGTATTAAGTGGCGGTGGACTGCTGAACAAGGGTGCTGAAATGTTGAGGGGACTGTTTGGCGAGAAAACAGCCAATGTAACCAGCGCTGTTTCGAATTTCGCGGGGATTAAAGAATCTTCTTCCAGTTCCCTGATGAGTATGTTGGCTCCTGCAGCTTTAGGGGTTTTAGGCAAACATGCCATCGATAACAATATGAGTTCGGGTGGACTGCTGTCATTCCTGAACACGCAAAAAGACAGTATTCTCAATTCTGTGCCTTCAGGTATGAATCTCGCGGGTGCATTGGGGTTAGGAAGCCTGGCAAGTATTGGTGGGAAATTATCGAATGCGTTGACCGGCATCAAGGATACTTCGGCTAAAGTTGCTCATATGGCGGAATCAGGAGCCGAAAGAGCCGCAGGCGGCATGCGATGGCTTCTTCCGTTGCTGTTGATTGTGCTGGCTATCGGATTGATTTGGTATTTTATGCGTGGTTGTAATGCTTCCGAAAGAGCATCAACGATGGTTGACACGGCGGCCAGGGCGGTGGATACAGCTGCCAGATCGGCCGTCACCCCTCCGGCTCGCGAAAGCGTTAAAGTTAGATTGCCAGATGGTACTGAACTCAATGCATATAAAGGAGGCGTTGAAGAACAACTGGTCGCCTTTTTAAATGATCCAAACAGCAGACCTGGAAGAAACGTATGGTTTGATTTCGATAATGTGAATTTCAGAACAGGTAGTGCAGAAATTACCCCCGAAAGCCAGCCACAAGTAAGAGATGTTGTTCTTATCCTGAAGGCTTTTCCCAGATGTAAAATTAAAATAGGTGGCTATACAGACAAAACGGGTGACAGCGCGGCGAATCTAAAGTTGTCTCAAGAAAGGGCTGATGCAGTAGTTGCAGCACTGCGGGCCGATGGCGCAAGTGCTTCACAGGTAACTGGAGGCGAAGGCTATGGTTCACAATTTGCGAAAGCAGACGCCAATGCGCCGGACGAAGAAAGAATGAAAGACAGGCGTATATCCGTTAGCGTTAGAGACAAGTAAGCTTAAGATTAGATAGATTGGAACGGAATGGCCGTTGGCTCAAAGGCTGATTGTGAAGGTAAGAAAGTCCAGCGGCCATTATTTTTTGCTTATTCGGCAATGCTCACTTCATTATACAAAGTATCTCTCTCGATGGGCTTCCTTCCCGCTTGCTGGATCAAATGGACTAACTCAGTGGTGGAAATGGCAGGATGTTGTTCTTCCGCGCCTGCCATGGAATAAATTTTTGTCGAATCATCGATGGTTCCATCGAGATCGTTCACTCCAAAAGAAAGACTGAGTTGAGCATTCTTGCGGCCCAGCATAGGCCAATATGCTTTGAGATGTGGAAAATTATCGAGGTATAGCCGGCTGATCGCATACAACCTCATATCTTCAATCAATGTGCTTTCGGGGATATCACTCATATCGTTGTTCTTATTCCTGAATTTTAAAGGAATGAATGTATTGAATCCCTTTGTTTCGTCCTGCAGGCTTCTAAGGCGATCCATATGATCTATCCGATGAAAATATGATTCGATATGCCCAAATAACATGGTAGCGTTGGTGTGCATGCCCAATTGATGGGCAGCCCGATGTATTGCCAACCACCCGTCAGCATCAACTTTATCGGCACAAATTTGTTGTCTGATCTCTGGATGAAAGATTTCCGCGCCGCCCCCCGGAAGTGAATCTAAACCTGCTTCCTTCATTTTCTTCATGCCATCTTCAATGCTCACTTTAGCTTTTCGGAACATGTAATCCAATTCAACCGCTGTAAATCCTTTAATATGTAATTCGGGGCGGTATGATTTGATGGTTCGAAGCAACTCCATGAAGAATTCCATGTTCATTTTGGGATGAACACCTCCGACAATATGAACTTCAGTCACTGGTTTACCATCATAACTTTTTACGATGTCCATCATCTGCTGCAGGCTCAATTCCCATCCTTGGTCACGATGCGCGTATAGTCGCGAATAAGAACAAAATGCGCATGAGAAAACACACACATTGGTAGGCTCAATATGAAAATTTCTGTTGAAATAAGTTTTGTCTCCATGTAGCCGCTGGCGAACCAGGTTGGCCAGGGTACCCACATATGACAATGCTCCCTTTTCAAAAAGAATGAGCCCTTCTTCCTGGTTCAGCCTCTCTTCGCTAAAAACTTTTTCTGCAATATTTCTTAGCTCGCGATCTTTTTCAATTTCAATGATCGTTGATATTTCACTGTCGGTTTTAATCATGCTGACGTTTGTTGTTGACGGACTCTAAACCTGCAAATGTAAGAAGGAATCAGGAGTTTGTCCCTCTTAGAGCATAAATCATTATCTTCCATTTTCAAATCAAAACAACCTGCATGGAAAGATTTCATGGGCTAATAGGGATTGCCTTGATCCTTGGCATTGCCTTCCTCTTTTCCAATAACAAAAAACGAATTAACTACCGAGTCGTCATAAGCGGCTTTTTTCTGCAGATAATCATTGCCATTTTCGTTTTGAAAATTCCTCCTGTATCGAAAGTGTTTCAATTTCTGGGTCGCGTTATGGAAAAGATTGAACTGTTTGCTTTCCGTGGTGCGTCGTTTGTGTACGACGGGGTTGCCATTGCCAAACCTGGTGGTGCCTTTGCCAATTATGCCGCAGGCGGATTTGTTTTCGCCTTTAATGTGACGGCGACAATCATTCTCGTTTGTGCATTGGTTGCAGTATTTTATCATTTTGGCATCATGCAAAGAGTGGTTGCTGTCATTGCCAAAGCCATGAACTTCATTATGCGGGTGAGTGGGGCAGAAGCTTTGAGTAATGTTGCCAGCGCTTTTGTTGGACAAGTGGAGGCACAGATTATGATCCAGCCTTATTTGCCCGGTATGACAAAGAGTGAATTATTGGCCAGCATGAGCGGAAGCCTGGCTTGTATCGCTGGTGGAATCCTGGTTGTATATGTGAATATGGGTGCGCAAGCGGGCCTCGACCTTGCTCCGAAACTAATTACCGCCAGTTTAATGGCTGCACCTGGTGCACTGGTAATTTCCAAAATTGTTTGGCCCGAAACAGAAGAAAGCCAGACTATGGGAACGGTTAGGCTGGAAGTAAAGAGCCACTATACGAATCTGGTTGATGCTATCTCGCATGGGGCGGCGGAAGGGTTCAAGATAGCCATGAACGTTATAGCCATGTTGATTGGTTTTATTGCCGTTATTGCATTGGTTGATTATACATTGCTGAAGGTGGGGCATCTCTTCAATCCACATTTTGACTTGAGCCTAAACTGGATCTTTGGGAAAGTATTTTATCCTTTTGCGTGGTCAATGGGAGTGCCCGGCAGCGATGTGAGTAATGTTGCCACCTTGCTTGGTCAAAAACTGACGATTAATGAATTTGTCGCCTTCAAGAACCTCACATCAAAATCAGTTCCTGTCATCACTGAAAAAGGATTACTCATCGTGAGCATTGCCATTTGTGGTTTTGCAAATTTTAGCAGTGTCGGCATGCAGATTGGAGGGATCGGCGCGATAGCTCCAATTCGCAGGGCGGATCTTGCCAGATTGGGATTGAGGGCGCTTCTTTGTGGAACCCTCGCTTCTTATCTATCTGCGACTATTGCGGGGATACTTGTGTGATTATTTGCTCCCCGCGATTGACCAAGATTTCCTGAACAATGCCCGATACCTACAGGTGTTAAAATAATTGAAAAAGAAAACCTGCGTTCCCTTCTTTAGCAACTCCTTGTTTTCATTCTGCGTATAGTATAATCTATGCGCATGTAGCAAATTGAAGTACACTTACTGATAGGATTTACCTAATCTGCAATGAATTTATAGTTGGGAAGCCCTGTTTCTACAGGGCTTTTTATAAGCTTCGGCTCAATCGGTGATGCAATGCGCATTCACGCATTCATCACTGAAATTCGAAAATTCATTTGGCGATCATACCGGTTCAATATATCAATCGACTGACGATAGCCAATCAGAAACCATGAAACACAACATTAACAAACACAAAATGAAAAAGATCTTTTTTTTGGCACTTATTATCGCGTCAGTTATTTTTTCCTGTGGCAAAAGTTATAATTCACCATCCGCGTCAAATAATAACAATACAAATACAGTGGATTGTTCCGGAGGAACAAAATCATTTGCGTCCGTCAGCTCCATCATTGAATCCACCTGTGCAACCAACTCCGGATGTCATGGTGCCGGCAGTAACAATGGCCCTGGTCCGTTGTTAACGTACAGTCAAATTTTCAACGCCAGGTCGAATATTCGCTCTGCTGTTGCAAGTGGTGTAATGCCCTTGGGTGGCTCACTGTCGGTCAATGACAAGCTTACTATCCTTTGCTGGATCGATAGTGGTGCACCAGCCAACTAATCCTTTGGATTTTGTGTAAGAACTATTCCGCATTTCAAATTAGCGTGCTAACTTTCCTGTATGTACTACAGACAGCATTATCCGGGAAGTGCACTCAATGATTGTATTGAGTGTTTTTGGATCATGCGTATGTCCTTGGAGCCAAAGGAACATATGGATCGGCTTGTCCCTGGTGGAAGGATTGAACTGATTTTTAATTTTAGTTCCCCCATATCCTGGATGCAGGATGAAAATGGTGATTGTTCAGGTAAGCTGAGCGACAGCCATCTGATGGGACAAAGGAGCAAAGTGTATTATGCTTCTTTGAAAGGTCCACTTTTTTTGATGGGTGTGAGGTTCAAACCTGCAGGGTTATCCGCATTTACTAAATTACCCGCGGCAAATTTGCTAAATGGTCTTGTCGAAGCTGAACAAGTCTTTGACTCTTCTATTAGAAATTGGAAAGAAAGATTACTGGCTTGCGCATGCGATGAAGACAGATTCCTACTGTTGGAGGAATTAATGCTTGCCTTGTGTAAAACAAAACCTGATCAATGGAACCAGGTTAATGCTATGATTGGACAATTCAGGCAACAATCTGCCCAATATTCCATTGAACAGGTATGCGCGAGGATGCAGGTTAATTATAAGAAACTGGAAAGAGTCTTTCATCAATATGCCGGTTATTCCCCTAAGCAATATTCCAGCCTTATTCGGTTCAATCATGCAATAAGAAAGATCAGCAAGGGAAACGATTCTCTCACATCGACAGGATTGGATTGCGGGTATTATGACCAATCACATTTCATTAAAGATTGCATTCGATTTACTGGTACGACGCCCGGACGTTTAAGAACTGATGAAAATACAATAGCGGGCATTCTGCTTGCGAATCAAGCGGTTTGAAGTTGACAGTCTTCCATGACACATGCCCTCGAACAACCTTTAGATCTCATCAATTTGTCAACAATTTTTCGAGAGGCCCCTTAAATAAAAAAAACCTGCCAGCGTACCTGGCAGGTTCCATATATTTAAATCGAAATTTTATAAATGCGCTTCGATTTTCTTTACAAAATTACTCTTCGGTTGAGCGCCCACTAATTTGTCAACTACCTTTCCACCCTTAACAAAAAGGATTGCAGGGATGGATGTGATTCCATAATTAACGGACAATTCCGGGTTGTGATCCACGTTCACTTTACCCACATTTACCTTACCGTCATATTCTTTTGACAGTTCTTCAATAACGGGACCGATTGCGCGACAAGGACCACACCACTCGGCCCAAAAGTCGATAACGGTCAGTTTATCAGAAGCAATCACTTTTTCTTTGAAGTTTGCATCAGTGAATTCAAGAGCCATAATATTTGTTTTTAGTTTATTGTTTTAAGTAAAATTCGGACTTATTCCTGAATTATTTTGTCATTCTTATGACACTGTGAATAACCAGTCTAAAAGCTTCCTTAGGTCAGCAAAAATGCATCCAATGTTCATCAAATGGTATTTTGACATTCTACTGTTTCTAAACTGTGACTATCTGTACTTCCATCTCAGGCGTATTCTCCAGAAAGGCAGCCATTTCGTCATTCATTTCAAACCCGCTATCGATCGTGAACATGCTTACTTTATTTTGACTTATCGCCTCAGATACATTGAATTTCAAGCCTGATTTACCTGGGAATTTTTTTATGTTCTTTTCAACAAAACCAATCATTTGTTGAGAAATATCACAGGCATCCACATGAAGAATGACTTGCTTTGTTAAAGTTTTCTTAACGGTTTCCAGCAAGGTGATTGACTGAACACGATACTCAAATCCATCCTGCGAAAGCTGCTGATCCTGTCCATATCGCATTCTGGGTTGAAAACTACCTGAGATCAGCAGATTGAAGCCTACCTGGAAAAAAGAATGAAATCTTGGGTAGTCATTACTCCAAAAAGTCAATTCCGTGTTCGAGGAATAATCTTCTATAATAATCTTTGCAAAATTCTTTCCATTCTTTGTCACCCGATGCTGCGCGTCAGTAACGAG
This sequence comes from Bacteroidota bacterium, assembly GCA_003175695.1. Taxonomy (GTDB): domain Bacteria; phylum Bacteroidota; class Bacteroidia; order Chitinophagales; family Chitinophagaceae; genus Puia. The sequence goes on from PSRA01000212.1 coordinate 10,744, forward strand.
TCCGGCTATGCGGATTGTTTTATTCAAATTAACGGCTGCCAGCGTTTCCGAATCTTTGATTTCATTGAAGTCGATTAGTTTAAGAATGCCGTAATATTTTATTTCGAATTTGAAGTGATCCAATGGATGCCCGCTCATGAACATTCCCGTTACTTCTTTTTCATGATTGAGCAATTCAGTCAGCGTCCATGGTTCGCATAGGGGAATTTTGGGGGTCGCTATATTCATCGTGACTGGCTGATCGCTAAAAAGACTATTGGTATGCTGGCTGGTTTGCGCCTGGAAAATATTTCCAAACCGGATGATTTTTTCCAGGCCGGTTGAAGTATCGCCAGGGGCCATATAAAAATACTGTGCCCGGTGCAAATCACTAAAGCAATCAAATGCCCCGGCATATGCAAGACTCTCCAACGTTTTTTTGTTCACCGTCCGCTGATTGATCCTTTGAATCATGTCGAAAATATTCTTGAATGGCCCATTTTTTTCTCTTTCTTCAATCATGGCGCTTACGGTTGCTTCACCCACACCTTTCAATCCGCCCAGGCCCACTCTTATTTCTCCGTGTTGATTGACTGCAAATCCTTTTTTCGATTCGTTAACATCCGGGCCGAGTACTTTCAATCCCATCCTCTTACATTCTTCCATGAAGAATGTGATCTTTTCAATGCTTCCCGAATGATTGAGTACGGCTGCCATGTAATCTGAAGGATAATGCGCTTTCAAATAAGCGGTTTGATAAGCGAGATAGGCATAGCAGGTAGAATGAGATTTATTGAAAGCGTATTGAGCAAACGCCTCCCAGTCAGTCCAGATTTTTTCCAGTTTCTCAACTCCAAACCCTTTTTTCCCTGCACCCTGGATAAACTGATTCTTCATCTTGTCCAGTATGGATTTTTGCTTTTTACCCATCGCTTTTCGCAAAACATCCGCATCGCCCTTGCTGAAGCCGGCTAATTTTTGGGCGAGCAGCATCACTTGCTCCTGGTAGACCGTAATGCCGTAGGTATCCTGCAGGTATTCTTCCATTTCGGCAAGATCATACGTGATTTGCTCACGCCCATGTTTACGCGCAATATAATCAGGGATATATGCCATCGGCCCCGGCCTGTATAAGGCGTTCATGGCGGTGAGATCGTCAAACTTATCTGGTTTTAATTCGCGCAGGTATTTTTGCATACCAGGACTTTCAAACTGGAACGTTCCGATCGTTTCGGCCCTTTGATATAATTCAAAAGTTTTCTTATCGTCGAGTGGAATTGTGTCGATATTAATGTCAACTCCATGGTTTTCCTTAATTAATTCAAGTGCTGTTTTGAGAATATTGAGCGTTCTCAAACCGAGAAAGTCCATCTTCAACACCCCTGCTTCTTCAATAATATTACCTTCTATTTGTGTAACAAGCAGATCAGAATCTTTGGCCGTACACACCGGGATGATATTCATTAATTCATCCGGAGCGATAATTATTCCGGCGGCGTGCAAACCTGTATTGCGTACCGAGCCTTCCAGTCTCTCTGCTTCGTGCAAAACACTGCTACGTAGATCCTGTCCATGATAAATTTCGCGCAATTTTTTAATCGTTTCCCTGTCATCAGCACCAATTCCTTCCTTTTCTTCCAAAGATTTTTCACCTTCTTTAGCCTGGATAGGAGCATGCAACACACGTTTCAAAGAAATGCCTGGTCTTTCCGGAACCAGCTTGGCCAAAGCATTCGATTCGGCCAAAGGCAGATCCATCACCCTGGCTACGTCCTTGATACTCATTTTTGCGGCCATGGTACCATAGGTAACGATTTGGGCTACCTGATTTTTGCCATATTTTTTGACTACATAATCGATCACTTTCTGCCTTCCTTCATCATCGAAATCCGTATCAATATCTGGCATTGACTTTCTGTCCGGATTTAAGAATCTTTCGAACAGCAAATTATATTTGATAGGATCTATATTAGTGATACCAATGCAGTAAGCGACGACACTTCCGGCGGCCGATCCGCGTCCGGGCCCTACAAACACACCCATTTCTCTGCCTGCACGAATAAAATCGCTAACTATCAGAAAATAGCCTGCAAATCCCATTGTTTTGATGGTAAAGAGCTCAAAATTGATCCGCTCTTCAGTTTCTGCACTTATCTCTATATACCTCTTCTTTGCGCCTTCCAAAGTGAGATGTTTCAGATATTCCCATTGGTTGAGGTTATTGTCGCCATGTACCCGGAATTCCGATGGGACAGGGAAGGCAGGCAACAAAATGTCCTTATGCAGATTCAGCCAATCCACTTTATCCACAATTTCATTTGTGTTGTCGATTGATTCAGGCACATCTGCAAACAGGGACTTCATTTCCTCTGTCGTCTTAAAATAGAATTGGTCATTGGGAAATTTGAAGCGACGGTTCTTCATATGAACATCATCGTTCACAAAATCATCATAGCCCGGAGTACTTTGCTTTTCACCTGTATTTATGCATAATAAGATATCGTGCGCATTGTAGTCGTCCCTGTCAGTATAATGGCTGTCATTGGTTGCAATGATACGTACATCATATTTCTTAGCCAGTTTAATCAGGAATTGATTGATTTTTTCCTGTTCGGGTATATTATGGCGTTGTAGTTCGATGTAATAATCTTTTCCAAAAATATTCAGCCACCACGCGAATTCCTTTTCCGCGTCTTCTTCTCCACTGTGAAGGATGGCTTGAGGAACGTGTGCTCCAATACAACATGTTGTCGCAATTATGCCCTCATGGTATTGCTCAATCAATTCCTTGTCGATTCTTGGGTATTTACTATAAATGCCTTCAGTATAACCCAGGGAAGTTAATTTGATCAGGTTTTGATATCCGGTTTTGTTTTTTGCCAGCAAAACCTGGTGGTAGCGATCATCCTTTTGATCTTTCGTGAAAGTCTTGCGATGCCTGTCATGTACGACATAGAATTCGCAACCCACGATGGGTTTTATTTTTGGGGTTCCGTCTTCATTTTTGTGCTTATATGCTTCCGCAACAAATTCAAAAGCGCCAAACATATTGCCATGATCTGTAATGGCGACAGCCGGCATATTATCCTGCACTGCCTTCTTATACAAACTTTGAATGGAAGCGGCTCCATCAAGAAGTGAAAACTGGGTGTGGACATGCAAGTGAGAAAATCGCGTCATAATCTGTTCCAGGTTTTAGGCTTCGTGAGCTGCATTAATTGGTTTTTATTAATTGCCCCGACGCCTTCTCGCAAATGTAAATATTCATACCCTAAAACAGCGGGTATGAAATGGCATGTTTTCTGTACAAATAACTAACAAATTATTATCTTTGTTCGGTACCCAATATCTTTTCCGATGGTGAAAAACCT
>PSRA01000137.1 GCA_003175695.1 Bacteroidota bacterium
GAAAGGGTTGATCGATTACGAACCTTTAAAATAGATTTGCAGATGTCAACGGTAACACTTACAGCTTATAACGTTAAGACGAAAGAAAAAAATGTGCCTATCATCGATGCTGTTATCACAAAAACAGCCAAAGGTGCATATATGGCGCAAGGTCATGATGGGAAAGGAAATAAATTGACTACTTTATTGGGTGAAGAAAAAGCGATGGCTGCCATCAAAGCCGGTATCGCAAAACAAGGTTGGTGATTGATGTAGCACACTAAAATATGTAAATTAGCCTACTCTACCATCATACAATATTGGATGGTTTTTCTGTTTATTTGTTGAAATCGATAAACGAACCTGTCATCCCTTCAGTCTTATGTTGATCATGCTGATCAATTGCTCGCATGGATAAAAGGTTCATCACGGGACTCCTCACTCTATTCCTTATTACCCTGTCTTCCATATTGGAAGCCCAGGTGAGTAATCCATATATTATTAATGGGAACGCCTACCAGGAAAATTGCAATTGCTACACGCTAACAAACGATTTAAATTTTCAATCGGGCTCCGTCTGGAATAAATACAAGATTGACCTTACTCAATCCTTCGATTATACTTTCAATGTTTTTCTCGGTTGCAGGGATGCTGACGGGGCCGATGGTATCGCGTTCGTATTGCAACCGATCGGCACAAGCATTGGTACCTATGGGGGTGGATTAGGTTATATGGGCATCAGTCCTTCTGTCGGGATTCTTATCGACACCTGGCAAAATATAGAGTTTCATGATCCGCCATATGATCACATGGTCATTTTCAAAAACGGAAATATAGACTGTGCAAATCTGCCTGATGTCTTAGATGGGCCGGTTCCGGCACTACCCAATTACGGGAATATAGAAGATTGCCAATGGCACCTTTTTCACATTACCTGGAATGCATCCAATCATCTCCTTACAGCGCAGATCGATAATATGCAAACTGTCCAGGCTACTATTGACATGATCAGCCAGGTATTTGGGGGAAATCCGCAAGTCTATTGGGGATTTACAGGCGCAACGGGAGGCGCCACCAACCATCAAAGATTCTGCACTTCCCTGAATCCTGGATTCAGCCTCTCGGCAAACCAAAATACCTGCTTTCCGACCCCCATCTACTTTCAAGACAGTTCGAGATCTTTTGGTACCATTATAAAATGGGTATGGAATTTCGGCGATGGGACCGTGGATTCAGTTAGCCAACCCGCTGCCCATACTTACTCTTCGCCAGGCATATACAATGTCAAATTAAATATCGTGGGCAACAATGGGTGCCTTTCCGACACCTTCAAACGCCAAATTGTGGTCGGTTCCAAGCCAATAGCGTATTTCGGTTATCCATATCCGATAGCCTGCGGCACGGGACCTTTTACACTGACAGATAGTTCCTATGTTCAATTCGGAACAATCAATGACTGGACATGGAACATAAATAACGGACAAACGATCATCTCGACGCAAACCGGAGCCCTGACCCAAAATTTTTCAATCTCCACACAGAACGTAAGCCTTACCGTCAGTACAGCAGAGGGATGTGTTTCTGATCCGATTTCACATTCCTTTCCCGTGTATCCGGTCCCTGCTACTACCATGAGTACAGAGAATGCGTGCTTTGGAGACCCAGTCTCTTTCCAGGCAACAAACGCTGATCCGTCTGTGAATATCTCACAATGGTATTGGTTTCCGGGCGACGGCACCATTGACAGTGGCGCAACGATCATCCATAACTACAAGGACGGTGGACAGTTTAATGTGCGCCTATTTGCTTTAAGTGATCAGGGCTGCCCCTCAGATACACTCAGCTCATTAGTCACCATCTACAGAACGCATGCCTTTGCTGGCAATGACACCATCGTGGCAATCGGCCAGCCCTTACAATTGCATGCACAGGGAGGGACCATTTATGAATGGGAACCAGCTTCAGGACTAAACAATAATCAGATTGCAGATCCAATAGCCACCCTTGAACAAAACGCAACTTATGTCCTTACTGCATCCACAGATGTTGGATGCCCGAGCTATGACACGATAAACATTAAAGTTTATAAAGGCCCGGAGATTTATGCCCCGAATGCTTTTACACCTAACAATGATGGCCGCAATGACAGGTTCCGATGCATTTCAGTTGGAATGGCTACCATCAATTTCTTTAGGATCTATAACAGGTATGGCCAATTGATGTACAGTTCAAAAAATACCAGCGAAGGATGGGATGGAAATTTCAATGGATCGCCGCAGCCTGTTGGCACATATGTTTGGATGGTTGAAGGAATCGATTATAAAGGCGTTACCCATTTTGAGAAAGGGACTGTAACCTTGATCAGGTAATTCTCCTAAAAATTTCAAGTGTAGCCGAGTATTTAACCCTTCTCCTCTAAACAAATGACAAATACGCACCAGGCTTCCTCAGAATTTTCTCATCATCACACTGCAGCCAGTTTCTTATTACGGTTCCATACACATTTCTAAAATCTACCTGGAATTGAAGATCACCGTCATATAATTGACTTAAATCCGGCAAGGAATTGATTAACCCTTTTTCTTTCAACCCACCACCAATAAGGAACATGTTATTAGCAGTTCCATGATCTGTACCTCCACTGGCATTTTGAGAAACTCTTCTTCCAAATTCCGAAAAAGTCATTACCAACACGTCATCAAACCGATGATTGCTTTTCAGATCAGCTACAAATGCTTTCATTGCATCATTCAATTCTGAAAACAGTCTCTGCTGTTGCGCCTGTTGGTTGACGTGAGTATCAAAACTGCCCAGAGAAACATAATAAATCTGCGTATTAATATCAGAGAAAATTAATGAGGCGATCGTTTTTAAATTCTTGCCCAATTCTGTTTGCGGATATGTTGACACAGATGGCCTTAACTTGCTTTGATTATAAATATAATCAGCGCTTGATAAGGATTCTGCCATGATCTTGTATAAGTAAGAAGCAGGCTCGTCAGCCTGGGTACCAGAATGACTGTCCAATAAGTCCTTGAAATATTGATCATGACACGATTCGTATAACCTTCCCGGATCTTTAAAAGCAATCCCTTTGATCCTTTCTCCCTTCAAGGCAAAGCTTAGCATATCATCCAATTCCATGGCCTGCGTAGGTATGGCGCATGAAGAACATTGCGCATCGAGATACCGCCCTATCCATCCGGAATTCAAAAATTCATTCGAGGAGCTCGCAGTTTGCCAAATATCCATGCTTCTGAAATGAGACCGGTCTGGATTTGGATATCCAACGCCATTAAGGATAGAAAGACTCCCATCGAGATAGAGATCTTTAAATCCTTCCAAGGCAGGGTGCAATGATACATCATCCGTAATAGATAAAGCACTTGTTTTATCAATTCCCAAACCCGGTCTTGACCGATAATAAATGTCGTTTCGAACCGGGATGACGGTATTCAATCCATCATTGCCTCCGCTTAATTGCAGTACCACCAGCACTTTGTTTCCACTTGCCACTCGAGGCACAGCCGAAAATGCTTTTAAAAATTTTGGAACCATGAATGAGGCAGTGAGCATAGATCCAACCTGAAGAAAATCTCGCCTTTTGATAAGCATATTTTTTGTTTAATATGAAACGCAGGAACTCAAATGATCACTAACACAATTGATATTCGGGCGTACTCATCATTTGTATAGTTGTCGTTTTGATCAATGAATCCTTACTTGAAAAATCCAGGTAGGTATTTAGCCTTCCTTCTTGCAAATTGAGTGGCGACTGCAAAAGAACTGACTCAAGTTTTCCGGCAAGTTCGGATGATTCAATGTCTGTGAAATTTTTAGTATACTCTTCCCAGTTAATGTTCACACGAATCATCTTACCCATTGACATTCCTGCGCGCCTCTTCATGAAACCAGGGTCTTCGTGCTCCTTCATTCCCATCATCTGATCGTCGTCATCCTTTGGTTTCATTTGCAGCTCATCCGATCTGTAAAGTACCTGGGGTATCCGAAGTCGAAGCATTAGTGTAGAACTGTCGATCCAGCTGAGGCCGCCTGGCCAGCCTGCCACGTTGGGAGGATAAAACAACAGCTGCCCTAATAACCTTTGAATTAGTAATTGAGCATCTTCGTTCTCCAATTCCATAGGAAGCATACGCCGAATTCCAACTATGAGTTCTATAGGTGACTTGACTCTTTTACCAATGTTCTCGTCACTGTAAAACCACTCGCTGGTAAATATGTCTTCCATTAATTTCTTGACGTCATATCGACTTGCATAAAATCTTTCTGCAAGCCATCTGACTTTCGATTCATCTACCTTTTCGTTTACGAAAAACCTGTAGATCTTGCCTGAAATGAAATAGGCAGTCTGTTTCTGATCCAACAATATGTCAAGAATATCGTCGCCATCAAATCGTCCCGTTTTACCAAGGAAAGTCTTGTCTCCGGTGTCATGTTGATTGCCTCGAAACGTAAATTCACCTCGCAGGTCTGATCCCCAACCGGTAAAAGCACGTGCTGCCTCTTTTACGTCCGTTTCTGAATAATGACCTCTTCCTAATGTAAAAAGCTCCATTACCTCACGGGCAAAATTTTCGTTAGGATGATCCTTTTTATTTTGGTTATTGTTCAGAAAATTGATCATCGCAGCACTTTTGCTCACCTGGTGAAGAAGGTCAGAAAAATTCCCTAAAGCATTTTTACGGATAACGTCCAGCAATAGTTGTTGGTAAAAAATATTCAGGTTCCTGGATGCAAAATGGCCATGCCAGAATAACGCCATCTTTTCGCGAAGTTGTGCGTCACTGTTGATCATTTGGCGCAACCATGCCAGGTTGAGGCTCTTAATATCCTGTTGAGATTGCTTGCGTAAAGATTTTTTTTGTTCTTCTGTGAGCTGATTCTTCTGATTTCTGACCACATCTCCAATCCCGATCATCAGCCCTTTTACTGAATCATCCGCGACGTCAATATAATCCGGCGTTTTTGAAGAAGCCTTCAATATTTCCTTGAACAATGATTTGTGAGAAACATGCGGTAGTTGATTAATATCCTCTGCCATAGGACCAAAGCCTGCCCTCCACATGAGATGCTGGTTCTTAAGCTGATTGCTGGCTGCCATGCCGTTGATTTGGGGTTGGACCGTACGAGTGCTGCAAAGTTTAATCAAACGCCAATACTGGTAGCACCAAAATATTTTTGAAGTATTTCCGGAAGCCGGATCGACTGGCCATCCTGATGATTTTCCAAAAGACAGGCGACGATTCGGGGCAATGCAAGAGAACTTCCATTCAGAGAATGCGCTAACTGCGTTTTCCCCCCTCCATCTTTAAACCGAATCTTCATGCGATTGGTTTGGAAAGTTTCAAAATTGGTAACCGAGCTCACCTCCAACCATTTTTGTTGTGCCGCGCTAAACACTTCGAAATCATAGGTCAGGGCCGAAGCGAAGCTCATGTCGCCTCCGCATAGTTTCAGAATGCGATAGGGCAATTGAAGCGTTCCCAAAAGCTTTTCGATGTGATTGACCATTTCTTCCAGTACGTCGTAGCTTTTATCGGGATGAACCAATTGAACAATTTCCACTTTATCGAACTGATGAACCCTGTTCAATCCACGAACATCTTTACCATAGCTTCCCGCCTCCCTGCGGAAGCAGGGTGTGTATGCAGTCATGCGCAATGGCAATTCTGATTCTTTCAGAATGGCATCCCTGTAAATATTTGTTACAGGAACTTCGGCTGTAGGTATCAGATAGAAATTGTCAAGGCTGGCAAAGTACATCTGTCCTTCTTTATCTGGCAACTGGCCTGTACCGAAAGCAGAAGCCTCGTTTACCATATAAGGCGGCTGATATTCAACATAGCCAGCGTCGATATTATATTCAAGAAAATATTGAATAAGGGCCCTTTGTAATTTGGCACCTTTGCTAACATATACCGGGAATCCACTGCCGGTGATTTTATTTCCCAATTCAAAATCGATCAGGTTGAATTTTTTTGCCAGCTCCCAATGTGGTGAGGCGCCCTCAGGTAATGCAGGCTTCTTTCCACCTTCGCGAACGATTAAGTTATCTGCAGGTGTCTTTCCAGCAGGGACTACTGCCGACGGCACATTTGGCAAAGTGATCAGCGCTTCATTGAGCTTATTTTCTATTTTGCTGAGTTGCTCGGCGATAGGTTGCAAAGCTGATTTTAATGAAGCCACTTCCTGCTTCTTATTTTCAGCTTCCTGCTTCTCTCCTTTTGCCATAAGTTGCCCGATTTCTTTCGAAGCAGAATTTATTTTTGACTGGATGGTATCGGATTCCAATTGTAGTTTTTTCCGTTGATCATCAAATTGAAGAACTTTATCAACTAAATCCAAAGATGGAAAATTCTTAATAGCCAGCCTCTCCTTCACTAATTCAGCGTGCTGCCGGATAAAACCCAGTTGTAACATTTTTCAAAATTTGTGCAAAGATAATTGAGTTTCATGCAAAGACGCAAAGTAGGCATGGGCTCAAAATGGACACCCTGATATCTTTGCGCCCGTGGCTACTTTGTGTCTTTGCGTGAAGCTTTCTTATAGATGTCAGGAACATTTATCCGCATAATCCGCTCAGGCGTTTCCAGCGGCTTGAAACCCACTTTAGCATAAAGTCCATGTGCATCTTTCGTGCTAAGCATCCAATTTCGAAATCCCTGCAGTTTTGGATGTAACATGATCACCTGCATAAGCCATTCACCTAATCCCTTGCCACGGTATCTTTCATCCACAAATACATCGGCCAGGTAGCCGAATGTTGCCTTGTCGGTAATAACACGAGCAAATCCTATCTGCTTTTTTCCGTCATACAACCCAAAACATACGGAACCCTGAATCGATTTCTTTACAATTTCTCGGGGAACCCTTTCTGCCCAATAAGATTTCTCCGAAATGAAATGATGTATATATTCAATATTCAATTCTTTCTTCTTCGTACTAATCCTGAATTTTTCTCTTTTCCATTCCATAAGGATTTTTTTCAAAAGTATCGCAAAAGGCATTCAAAATGCGGCCCCATGAGTCAATAGCCGCCTTCAGTTATCTTTGCGCCTGATGGAAACTTCTGACGACTTACAAAGCCGATGGTGGCAACTGGAAGCCAAACTCCTGGAGAGATTCGGAAAAAAGCCGGACATGGAGACAATCTTATTCTTAATTGGTATCCAGGAATTAGGAGATATCAGAAAAAAATTCACGAAAGAGCAAAAGCAGGACCTGATGCACGTAGCGGTATGCAGTCTCTTTGCCCAAAGTGGTTATTATGAAATAGAAAAAGTGGATGAAGACGGCTGGCCGCATTTTAAACAATTAAAGGCTTTGCCAACAATGAGTCTTCATGATCAGGAAAATTTCCTGAAAGACCACATACTGCTATATTTTGAGCAATCTGGATTTTAAATGATTCAACAAGTACTTCAAATGCATAGGTTCCCAATTGCCTTGTTTCTTTTTATAGTCTTGTATAGCTGTAATCCAAAACTCTCGAATGGACTTCGTAAAAATGATTTGAAAGAAGATGTGGAGATGATCACGGATAAAGGAACTATGATCATTCGCTTGTCTGATTCTACCCCACTTCATCGGGACAATTTTCTGAAGTTGGTAAAGCGAGGTTACTATGACAGCCTTCTGTTTCATCGGGTCATTAACCATTTTATGATCCAGGCCGGAGACCCAAAAAGCAAATATGCTAAGCCAGACGAAATCCTCGGCGATGGAGGTCCGGCGTATACAATTCCTGCAGAATTTCGCACCACCTTATTCCATTACAAAGGAGTGATTGCTGCTGCCAGGGAAGCCGATGATGTCAATCCGGGCAAAGCAAGCAGCGGCAGTCAATTCTATATTGTAGAAGGAAAGATTTTTACAGACGGGCAACTAGACAGTTTAGAAGTAACAAGATTGCACGGAAGGAAAATACCTCGATGGCAAAGAGGGAAATATGAAACCATTGGAGGTTCGCCCCATCTCGATCAACAGTATACAATTTTTGGAGAAGTTATTAAAGGCCTTGATGTCATTGACTCAATTGCCTCCGTTCCTACAACAAAGCCGTACAACAGGCCTCAAAAAGATGTTCGAATCATCAAAATGCAATTGATCCGCCGAAAGAATTGAATGCGGGTTTTTATTTTCAGTGCCTTTTTATAATCTTTGCAGCACTAAATAAATAAAAATGAATTTTCCTGAAAATCTTCACTACACAAAAGATCACGAATGGATCAGGATGGACAGCGATACTGAAGCGGTCGTTGGCATCACTGATTTTGCGCAAAAAGAATTGGGTGATATCGTGTATGTGGAAGTCGAGACAGTAGGAAAATCCCTTCAGGAAGGCGCCATCTTTGGAAGTGTGGAAGCGGTGAAAACAGTATCCGATCTTTTTCTTCCTCTTGCCGGAACAATTACCGCCTTAAATCCGGCATTAGCTAAAGCTCCAGAACTAGTCAACAATGATCCTTACGGTGAAGGATGGATGATTAAATTAACTGTAACTAATCCCGGTGACATCAAAAAGCTCATGTCAGCGAAAGATTATTCAGCGACAGTAGCTTAGTAGTTGCCAGTTGTTAGTTGACAGCGTCTAATAAATTAATAACGACATATTCCAATGGAACACCCGATGGAATACTACTATCTGTCAGCTCAATTTAGTCTACTTTTATCCCATCTTTTCATTCTTTGAGTACACCTGAAACATATACAGAGCAGGAACTGATTAGCGCATTGAGGGAACGCAACAATCAGGCTTTTACTTATCTGTACGATAATTATTCAGGTGCCTTATACAGCATCATATTGCAGATTGTACATAATACAGACCTGGCAGATGACATTTTGCAGGAGGTTTTCTTGAATATTTGGAGAAAGATCGAAACATACGATCCTTCAAGAGGCAGACTTTTCACCTGGATGCTTAACATCGCAAGAAATGCTTCTATCGACACACTACGATCGGGTAGTTTCCAGAACAGTCAGAAAAACCAGGTTATTCAGGAAAACGTACATTTTAAAAGCCAGGTTACCGAAATAAACGCCGATAATATAGGATTGAAAAAAATCCTGACTAAGCTGAAGCCTGAACACCGAACGTTAATTGATCTGGCATATTTTAAGGGGTTTACTCACGAGGAAATCGCTCAAATAGAGGATATTCCTTTGGGAACTGTCAAAACAAGGATAAGAAACGCTTTGTTACAATTAAGAGAATACCTAAAATAAATTGAACGTCCAGGAATACATATCAAGTGGAATAATTGAAAGCTATGTACTCGGACTGGCAACCCGGGAAGAGCGCATAGAATTTGAACGAATGTGTGCCGCGCATTCCGAGGTGAAAGTTGCCAGGGATAATTTTGAGCACACTTTGGAAAAAAGATTGGAGGAGCAGGGCATCACTCCTCCCAAACATCTAAAGAGTAAAATCTTTGCCGAGCTTGAAGTGGAAAATGATCATCGCCCCGAAAAGATACTGCCATTGAATCAAAGGCCTGAGATGAGAGCTGGCTGGCTCCGATATATGGCTGCCGCCTCGGTGATCCTTCTGATAGGAAGTACCATTCTCAACTTTTACTTTTTCACCCAGTACAAGAAATATGTAAACAGATCTGATGAGCTGATCGCAAAGCAGGCACGTACGGAAGCAGCAGCCCAAACGATGCAAAAAAAATTAGGGGATTATCAATCTGCGATGGATCTGATTAAGAATCCTGCTATGGAGGTCGTCAGGATGCCAAGCGTTCCCTCCAGCCCTCATCCAGCCAGCATGACAACAGTCTTCTGGAATACCAATACAAAAGATGTTTATCTCATGGTCAACAACCTTCCTCAGCCGGAGGTGAATAAGCAATACCAACTATGGGCCATCGTGGATGGGAAACCGGTAGATGCAGGTGTTTTTGATATGGGCGAAGGTACCTCTCTGATGAAAATGAAGAACATCCCCCTCGCCGCCCAGGCATTTGCCATCACGCTTGAAAAAAAAGGCGGCAGTCCAACTCCCTCGATGGATGCTATGTATGTGATGGGGAGAGTGAGCATTTAAATGATTCTTCAGGCGATAGAAATTCCAGTCTTACTTTACAGGATTTGTCTTTATTTTCATGTCATCATTGTACCTAAAACAGGTCTATCATTCTCGACATGAAATTGCTTCAAAAGTACTTCGGTCATATCTTCTTTCCCATTGTTTGGACTGTCATCATTTTAATTTTATTAGCTCTGCCGGGATCGATGGTACCTAGTGAACAGGGATTCTCTGTCCCTCAATTCGACAAGATCGTTCACATATGCCTGTTTGGTGGCTTTGTCTTGCTATGGAATTTATACTATAGTAAAAAGGACATATCGCCGCGTAAAAAGCTTCGTATATTCTTCACCGTTTTTATAATTGGAGCGGTTTATGGAATTGGTATGGAATACGTCCAAAAATATTTTATTCCGAAGCGCGACTTTGACCAGGGAGATATCATTGCAGATTTAGTCGGCGCATCGTTGGCTTATGGTATTTGCAATGTTACACTACTGGGGATTTAAGCAGATCCAGAGTGATTTATGCATTGTAGGGGCAAAAAATAAGCCCCTGTAGAAACAGGGGCCGTAACCAAAACTAACTGCTTATGAGAAAATTGACTGCTT